>DASWVN010000001.1:0-86773 GCA_036401215.1 Vicinamibacterales bacterium
GTTGGGATGCCTGACAGTTCGCCGAGACGGCTCGACACATCGAACCTGCTCGCCGCCCGAAGCTGCTGCATGACGATTCGAGGCTGATCGGCAAGGTCGCGGCCGAACAGGCCCTTCAATCCCTCGCACAGCTCGTCCCGATCGACCGTCGCCAGGTACTCGGGCGTCATCACCATCTCGACGAACGCGCGGCGCCGCATGCGGCGCGTGCCCATTCGGGAGCGGATCGCGATCACCAGCATGGGCAGCGACATGGCGGTCGCCTGGCGTCCCTTCAGGAACGTGCACATCAGGGTCAGGCTCAGCACCCGCGGCCGTGCCGTCAGCGCCAGCTGCTGCGCGACCAGTCCTCCCATCGAATGCCCGCCGAGATGGAAGGTCTCCAGGCCCTCGGCATCCGCGACGGCGAGGACGTCCTCGGCCATGTCCTGGATCGACAGGTCGCGCGTCGTGAATACGCTCTGGCCGATCCCACGGTTGTCGAGCCAGACGACCGTGTAGCGGTCCTTCAGCTCGTCGATCTGCGGCCGCCAGCCTTCGCCGATCACTCCTACCCCCTGCACGAGGATCACTGCGGGACCGGTGCCGGTTATCCAGTACTGGATGCGTGCGTTCTTCGTAGCGATCGTGGGCATGACATCGACTCCGCCTGCGCCAAGAGAGGAACACCGGCACACCCCCCGCTTGATCCCCCCCCCTTCGTATAGTAGGGTCTCGCGTACTCAAGGCTGAAAGCAAACGGGCCGGGGCAGGCGAATGAAACGCTGAACTATGAACTCCGAACCAAGAACGAAATTCATTCATCGTCCGGAGTGTGGAGTTCATAGTTCGGCGTTTCAGCGTCGCGGCACCTGGCACGAGTTGCTCGACGTGATCACTGGGTGCGGAGGGTCAGTTTCATGAGACGCCGTCAATCAGCATCTTCGCTGTGTCAGACGGGTGGAGCAGGCGCGCTTGCGGCGCTGTCGATCGTTCTCGGATCGGGTGTTGCGTGGGGGTGCGCACCACGTGCGCAACAGCCGGAAATCAGGACCGCCGATCAAGCCCTGGACTGCGCGCGGGAGGCCATAGGCGGCAGTCGTGTGCTTTCGAACGTGTCGTCGCTTGCGGTCACGTTCGATGTGACGCCCGATCCTGCCAATAGTCGTGGGGTGCCATCCACGATCGAGCTTGTGTTTGGCTATCCGGACAAGTTCAGGCTGACGACGATCCATCGAATAAAGTCGCACGCCTCCAACACCTTGCGCATCGTCAGCGGGTTCGCGGGTGACCACCAGTTCATCACCGGGGATGGCGAGACGCAGTTTCAGAAGCCGAACCAGAATTCGCTTCGTGTTCTCCACGACGACTTTGCGCGGTGGACGCTGCTGTTGCTCCTGCGTTCCACAAGTGTAAAGCCTCTCACCTGGGCGGAGCACCTGGAGTTTACCGGTTCGGACGTCAGGATCGCAGCGGCGAGCGGCAACGACTTCGAAGCGGGATTCCTGATCAACAGGTCGTCGTGTCAGCCAGTTGCCATGACGTGGGAACGCCCATCGAATGTTGGGGACGCCATGTCGGGTCGCGAGACGTCGAGCGGGCGCCATGTGGAGCGCCGCGACCTGTTGGATTACGGCATGTTCGATGGTGTCCGGCTGCCCACGCGCATCCGGGTGTCGACCGATGGCATCGCTCGCTCCGAGATGACGCTTACTGCCGCGAAGGTCAATGGGCCCCTGACCAGCGAATTGCTCACGCCCGCGGGGAACTAGTCCGATGGAGTTCATTGATGTTCGTTTGGCGGTGAAGCGGCTGCGCGCACGCCCCGCCGCTGCGCTCGGCGCCTGCGCGATTCTCATCGCCGGAATCGGTCTGGCCACCACGATCTTTGCGCTGAGCGATCCATTTCTGTCGAAGCCCCTTCCCTATTGGGCTTCGGAGCGGCTCGTGCTCATTGAACTCGACACGATGCGATTTGCCCACGATGGGCCCCCGGATTACCCCTGGCTGCACGAGTGGCAGACTCGAGCTGACATGTTCGACGGGCTTGCAGCGATTGCCGCCCGAGAAAGCGTTCGCGCTCACGTTTCGGATCGGGTCGTCGCGCTGAAGACGCTGGCCGTGTCGGACAACTTCTTCCAGGTCCTGGGCATTTCGGCAACGCCGCCCATTACATCAGATGTCGCCGGCGACGAAGTGTGGCTGACTTCACGGGCGCTGAGCACCGACCTTCTCGACCGGTATGCCGGGGGCGGCACGCTGTCGCTGCATCCGTCGGGCGCTCTCCGCGTCAGTGGCGTCCTGCCTTTGGGATTCGTTGTTCCCGTAGTCTCCGAGGGTGAGGGGGTGCACGCTCTGGTCGAACTGGGGGCCGCCCGGTTGGCCGTCAGCGAAGGACCCGTCACGACGTCGCTGACCCTGGTGGCGCGCCTGCGAGAAGGCATCGGGGCCGCGCAGGCCGAGGCCGCACTGAACGCCCAGGCGGTCCCGCGGAGGTTTGCCGTGCGCGTCAGGCCTCTCGCTGCCGTCATGAAGGCACGGCAGCAGCCGCTGGCGCTTGGCGCCATGCTGGGCGGGCTGCTGGTGCTCGCGACCGCTGCCATCAACACGCTCGGCCTGGCGCTGACCCGTGGACTGTATCGCGCGCCCGAGACGGCGACGATGGAGATCCTGGGAGCGGGCCGGCTACGCATCGTGCGCCTCCTCCTGATCGAATCGCTCTGTGTCGCGGCCGTGGCTACGGCGGGCGCACTCCTGATCGCCGTCTTCCTGATCGACGGTGTTCTTGCTTTGCTCCCTCGGGCCTTATTGACGCTCGGCCCCCCCGAGATCTCGGGTCGCACCATAGTGTTCGCGACACTCTCGGGTCTTGCCGCGGCCCTTGCCTGGTGGCTCGGATCGGTCATCGCCTGGCTGCGCGGATTGCGGGTGGATTTACGCGGCGCTGTCGCCGCGGACGGTCGTACGGTGCGTGCCGTCAGGCTTGCCGCTACGGCCGGCCAGGTCGCACTGGCAATCGCGCTGTTTGCTGGCGCCGGACTGTTGATCCGGTCATATCTGAACCTGGTTCACCAGGAGACAGGCCTGTCAGCGGAGAGTCTCACGGTGTCGGTGGACTACGGTCCGCACCGCAGTGGAGTGGCGCTGACGGAAATCACTGCACGAACCGTCGAAGGCCTGCGGCGCCTGCCGGGTGCGAGGGCAGCGGCAGCGGTGGTCGGCGAGATGGCTGGATCAATACAGCGTTACGGGAATGGTCCTGTTTGGACGGCCCGCACCCGTCGAAGTGCTGTGGGTTTCCGAAGACTACTTCGAAGCCACCGGGATGTCTTTCTTGACCGGTCGCCCACTTGTGGAGCAGGACGCTGCCGGACGGGGCGTAGTGGTCAACGAAACGCTGGTGACGCGCTACCTGAATGGCACGGCAGCTGTGGGGGATACCCTCAACGTCGGGGGCCGACTCTCGCCGATCGTTGGCATCGTGAAGGACTCGCGCCGTCAGGGTCTCGATCGGTCGCCAAGGCCAGCCGTCTTTCGGGCGCTCGATGGAACGGCTCCGGGGCAACGCGTCACCTACGTGATGAGCGGGAACGCGTCAGCCGGATTGGCAGAGAGCCTGGTGTACCGCCTCTCGGCGGATGCCGTCGTCCTGGATGGTTCCACCGTTCGCGAGCGGCTTGCCCGCACGATTCGCATGCGTTCGTTCGCGACGCTGGTCGTGGGGCTGTTCGCGGCTGCGGCGATTGTCATCACAGTCACTGGTGTCGTGACTGTGGTGGGTTATGCGGTGGCTCGGCGCACACGGGAGATCGGCATTCGTTTGGCGATCGGCGCCACATCCCGGGACGTCATCTGGCTGACGATGCGGGAGGTGTGTCAGGCCATCGGAGTGGGAGTGGTCATCGGCGTGGCGGGGTATCTGTGGTGGTCAAGCCTCTTGTCGAGTTTGCTCTACGGCATTTCGCCGACCGATGGCATCACGTTGACGATCCTGGCGTGCACGCTGACGGCGTTGGCGCTGCTGGCTGCGCTGCTCCCGGCGCGACATGCGGCCACGTTGTCTCCAACGGCGGCCCTCCGCGAGGACTAGACAGTTAGCGAGCGTCGCCGCCGAAGCACCCCGAAGCACCCTGAAGCACCCCGACGCACCCCGAATACTGCTGACGCACCGCTTCTTGAAGATCCCGTATAGCGGAGGCACTTCTGATGAACAAGGACGAACTCAAGGGCAAAATGGACCAGATCAAGGGTAAAGCCAAGCAGGCCACGGGTGATCTGACCGACGACGAACGGCTGCACGACGAAGGCGTGGCCGACGAAGCGCAGGGGGAGGTTCAGGAAGGCCTCGGCCGCGGACGCCGCAAGGTGGGCGAAGCGGTCGAAGACCTGGGCGAAAAGCTGAAGAGATAGCCATGGAGCATGGCCTCGAGCGCCACGCCGGCCGCCAACGTCGTGATCGTGGGCACCGCCCAACTGGCTCTCGAGGCCAATAGATCGGAGTACAGGTAGAGACCCACACCCAGAAATGCCGACAGCGCGACGGCGGGGACGGCGATCGCCAGACCCTGCCACCGCCGCCTGGGCACGGCGGTGACCGCCACCGCGGCGACCAGCATCCACGCGACCGCTGGGAACCAGTTCTGCGCCATCCCCGGATCGCCAGCCGGAAGGACCTCGTCGAGCCAGAGGCTCGCCCGGACGCCCATCGTCAGCGTTCCGATGATCAGCCAGCACGCCAGACGCAGCGTGCGCACCGGCACATCCCATTCGAGCCGCTCACCGCTCCTGGTCGCGACGTACTCGCAGACGCCGGCGGCAAAACACAGCGTGCCGGTGAGTTCCAGGACCACCTCCTCGACGAGTGCCCGGCTGATCCGCGTCCACACCGCGGCGCCGGCCTGGTTCATCGCCAGTTCCAGGTCCTCGCTGATCGGATTGAGGACGTAGAGCCCGACCCCGATCGCGATGAGCGTGAAGGCCTGCGGGACACGGCGCAGATGAATCGCCCCGAAGACGACCATGAGCACGCTGGTGACGGCAATCGGCAGGGCCAGCAGATAGATCCATCCGAGAACCTGCCCGCCCGCCACCGGTATCATCCCCACGCGCTCGTGAATCGATCCAAGTTCATCAAGCGAAAGCAGGGTGAAAACCGCGACGAAGCCCAGCCATCCATGCCGGAGCGGCCCCTCGTGCCGGCGGGTATCGACGGTCCACGCGGCGGCCGAGAGTGCGGCAACGCCGAGCAGGAGCATCGAGGAGTACCAGACCGCGATGACGTTTTCAGTGGAGAGGTGCCCCTGGACGAGCACATAGCGGATCAGATTGCGGACCGGCTGGGAAAACTCGTCCATTCGGCCCCAGACCAGTTCCATCATCGTGGTCGTGACGGCGAATCCGGCGTTCAGGAGCAGGACCGCCGTCAGCAGCCGCCGTCTGGCGCGCCGGTCGAGGTTGACTCGGAATGGGATGCGTGCCATGCTCCCAACCCGGCCAAGCAATTCGACTGCCGATGAGCCCGGGCCCCTGCGCTGATGCGGCTTGCATCGGCCTGGCTGTTTCTGTTATCTTTGCAAGGTTCTGGTTGGTCCTAGGACACCCTATCTAGGCCCTGACACCAAGAAGAGGTATCCGGCACGCACGAAAGCCGGGTACATCGCCGGCGCCCTTCGAGGGTCGCAGCATCATTTAACTCAATAGGGTAAGTCAGCTCACAGGTGCCGGGCCGCTTTGCGGCTCCCTAGGCCTGGAGCAACAAACCGTTTCCTCGTTTTCCCGCCGGGGGCGCCCCGAGCGAGCGACGCGAGTCGAGGCGGAGTTTCTTTTGTTTCACGCGTGCGCGATGCGTGCGCAAATGGAGTAGTTCGACTGTGCCGACGATCAGCCAGCTAGTTCGGAAGGGGCGCGAGAAGGTCCTGACCAAGACCAAGAGCCCTGCGCTGCAGAACAGCCCGCAGAAGCGCGGCGTCTGCGTGCGCGTGTTCACCCAGACCCCCAAGAAGCCGAACTCGGCGCTGCGGAAGGTGGCGCGCGTCCGGCTGACGAACGGGATCGAGGTGACCACGTACATTCCCGGCGTCGGCCACAACCTGCAGGAGCACTCGCTGGTGCTCATCCGCGGCGGCCGTGTCAAGGACCTCCCGGGCGTCCGCTACCACGTCGTCCGAGGCACGCTCGACGCGGTCGGCGTCGCCAATCGGCGGCAGGGACGCTCGAAGTACGGCGCCAAGAGGCCGAAGTCGTAACAACTCCAAACTCCAAACTCCAAACTCCAAACTTCAAAAGAGGAGCGAAGAGTTTTGGAGTTTGAAGTTTGGCGTTTGAAGTTGACAGGTATCAGAGATGCCAAGACGCAGAGAAATCCCGAAGCGTGAAGTTCCGCTCGACCCGATTTACAGCAGCGCGCTGGTCACCAAGTTCATCAGCACCCTGATGAGCGACGGCAAGCGCAGCACGGCCGAACGGATCATGTACGGCTCGCTCGCCTCGATCCAGGAGAAGACCGGCGACGATCCGCTCAAGGTGTTCAAGAAGGCGGTCGAGAACGTCAAGCCGGCGCTCGAGGTCAAGTCGCGCCGCGTCGGCGGCTCGAACTACCAGGTGCCGGTGGAAGTGAACCCGAACCGCCGCCTGTCGCTCAGCATCCGCTGGCTGGTCGGGTACGCCCGGCAGCGTGGTGACGGCAAGACGATGGTGGAGAAGCTCGCGAACGAACTGCTCGACGCCGCCAACCTTCGCGGCGGCGCGGTGAAGAAGCGCGAAGACGTCCACCGCATGGCGGAAGCCAACAAGGCTTTCGCGCACTACCGTTGGTGATTCCCGGAACGTTCGGACACGGCAATGCCTAGACAGACTCCAATACAGCGGACGCGCAACATCGGCATCATGGCGCACATCGATGCCGGCAAGACGACGACCACCGAGCGCATCCTCTTCTATACCGGCCGGACCTACAAGATCGGCGAGGTGCACGAAGGCACCGCGACGATGGACTGGATGGAGCAGGAGCAGGAGCGCGGGATCACGATCACGTCCGCCGCGACCACCTGCATGTGGCGCGACATCCGGATCAACATCATCGACACGCCCGGTCACGTCGACTTCACGGCCGAAGTCGAACGCTCGCTGCGCGTGCTCGACGGGGCGGTCGCCGTGTTCGACTCGGTCGCCGGTGTCGAGCCCCAGTCGGAGACCGTCTGGCGTCAGGCCGACAAGTACCGCGTGCCGCGGATCTGCTTCGTCAACAAGATGGACCGCGTTGGTGCGAACTTCAAGCGCACCTTCGACCAGATCATCAGCAAGCTCGGTGGCAATCCGGTCGCGATCCAGCTTCCCATCGGGTCGGAAGACAAGTTCGTCGGTGTGGTCGACCTCATTCAGATGAAGTCGATCACCTACAAGGGCGAGACCATGGGGGCCGACTACGTCGTCGGCGACATCCCCGCCGACATGATGGAGGAGGCGAAGCACTATCGCGAGCAGCTGGTCGAGAAGGTCAGCGAGGCCGACGACAAGCTCCTCGAGAAGTACCTCCACGGCGAAGAGCTGACCGAGGCCGAGATCAAGGCGGCGCTCCGCAAGCGCGTCATCTCGTCGGTCCACTCGAAGAGCGAGCCGGCGTTCGTGCCGGTCATCTGCGGATCCGCCTTCAAGAACAAGGGGATCCAGCCGCTGCTCGACGCGGTGGTCGACTTTCTGCCGTCGCCGCTCGATGTGCCGGCGATCGAAGGCTTCGATCCTCGCCAGGGCGAGGACGCCATCGTGCAGCGTCCGGCCTCCGACGACGCGCCGGTGGCCGCGCTGGCGTTCAAGATCATGACCGACCCGTTCGTCGGTCAGCTCACGTTCATTCGTGTGTATTCCGGGGTCATGACGGCCGGGACCACGGTCTATAACGCGACCAAGGGCAAGAGCGAGCGTCTCGGCCGCCTGTTGCAGATGCACGCCAACAAGCGTGAAGAGATCAAGCAGGTGTACGCGGGCGACATCGCGGCCGCGGTCGGGTTGAAGAGCGTGTCGACCGGCGACACGATCTGCGACGAGAAGCACCCGGTCGTGCTCGAGTCGATGGACTTCCCCGAGCCGGTCATTCAGCTCGCGATCGAGCCGAAGACCAAGGCCGACCAGGAGAAGCTCGGCGCCGGCCTGCAGAAGCTCATGGCCGAGGACCCGACCTTCCGGGTCAACACCGATCCGGCGACAGCCCAGACGGTCATCGCCGGTATGGGCGAGCTGCACCTCGAGATCATCGTCGATCGCCTCAAGCGCGAGTTCAACGTCGAGGCGAGCGTCGGCCGTCCGCAGGTGGCCTACAAGGAGACGATCACCCGCGCGGCTGACGGCGAGATGAAGTACGCCAAGCAGACGGGCGGCCGCGGCCAGTACGGGCACGCGAAGATCCACCTGTATCCCGGCGAGCCGGGCAGCGGCTACGTGTTCGAGAACAAGATCACGGGCGGCGCGATCCCGAAGGAGTACATCAAGCCGGTGGACGAAGGGATCAAGGAAGCCCTGACCCGCGGCGTGCTGGCCGGCTACCCGGTCGACGACGTGCGCGTCGAGCTGTATGACGGCTCGTACCACGACGTCGACTCCTCGGAAATGGCGTTCAAGATCGCCGGTTCGATGGCGTTCCAGGATGCGGCGAAAAAGGCCAAGCCTGTGCTGCTCGAGCCAGTCATGAAGGTGGAGGTCGTGACGCCCAAGGAATACCTGGGCGATGTCATGGGCCACCTCTCGAGCAAACGCGGCCAGATCCTCTCCCAGGACGAGCGCGGCGGTTCGCAGATCATCAACGCGCGCGTGCCGCTTTCCGAGATGTTCGGCTACGCGACCGATCTTCGGTCGCGCACGCAGGGGCGCGCCAGCTACTCGATGCACTTCGACCGGTACGAACCGGCGCCGAGCCATGTGAGTGACGAAGTGGTCGCCCGGGTGCAGGGGAAGGCTTAAGACTGACGCGTGTCAATGCTGAATGGCGAATGCCAAATGCCGAAAGCATCGGCGTTCGACCTTCAGCATTCGACATTCAGCATTCGGCATTGACAAGGAACAGCGACGATGGCTTCACCATTCAGTGACAAGATCCGCATCCGCCTGAAGGCGTATGACAACCGGGTGCTGGATCAGTCGACGACCGAGATCGTCGACACGGCGCGGCGGACCGGGGCGCGGCTGGCGGGACCGATCCCGCTCCCGACCGAGAAGAACAAGTGGACGGTGCTGCGGTCGCCGCACGTCGACAAGAAGTCGCGCGAGCAGTTCGAGCTGCGGACGCACAAGCGCCTGATCGACATCTTCGAGCCGACGCCGCAGACCGTGGATGCGCTGATGAAGCTGGATCTTCCGGCCGGTGTCGACGTCGAGATCAAGGCGTTCGGGAAGGAACACAAGTAGTCAACTCCAAACGACAAAACGCCAAACTTCAAAAGGACGAAATTTTTTTGAAGTTTGAAGTTTGAAGTGTGGAGTTTGGAGTGAACAAGGATCAGCCCATGCTGACAGGAATCATCGGTAAGAAGGTCGGGATGACGCAGGTGTTCGCGCCTGATGGCACGGTCACGCCTGCCACCGTCATCAAGGCCGGCCCGTGCGTCGTCGTCCAGACCAAGACCGCGCAGACCGACGGCTACGAGGCCGTGCAGGTGGGGTTGGTCGAGGAGCGTCCCTCGCGCACGAACAAGGCGCTCGCCGGGCACTACAAGAAGGCCGGCGTGCCGCCGACACGCGTTCGCCGCGAGGTGACGGTTACCGCGGGCGCCGAGGCGCCGAAGGCGGGCGATCAGGTCCTCGTCAACAGCGTGTTCAACAGCGGCGATCGCGTGGACGTGATCGGCGTGAGCCGGGGCAAGGGGTTCCAGGGCGTCATGAAGCGCCACAACTTCGGCGGCGGCGCGGCGACCCACGGGTCGATGTTTCACCGCGCGCCCGGCTCGATCGGCGCCTCGTCGTTCCCGTCGCGTGTCGTGAAGGGCATGCGGGCGGCCGGCCGCATGGGGGGCGATCGTGTCACCGTCCGCAACCTGAAGGTCGTGCAGGTCGACGGCGAGAACAACCTGCTCGTCGTCCATGGGGCGATCCCCGGCGCGCCGGGCGGCTACGTGATGGTCCGCAAGGCGGTCGCCGCCAAGCGGGAGCCGCAGCCGCAGGTCGAGAAGGCCGGTAAGGTCACCGTCGCGAAGAAGGCGAAGAAGTAGCCATGAAACTCCAGGTAGTGAACGCGCAGAACGAGACGATCGGCGACGTGGAGCTGAACGACGAACTGTTCGGCGGCCGCATCAAGACCGATCTGATCTGGGAAGCGGTGGTCCAGCAGAACGCCTCGGAGCGGCGCGGGACCCACGCGACCAAGAACCGTGCGGCTGTGAGCGGCGGCGGCATCAAGCCCTACAAGCAGAAGGGCACCGGCCGCGCGCAGGTCGGCTCGAGCCGGACCCCGCTGTGGCGGAAGGGCGGCACGGTGTTCGGGCCGCAGCCGCGCAGCTATGCCTACGAGCTGCCGAGGAAAGTCAAGGCGGGGGCGCTGCGTGCCGCGCTGGCGGCCAAGGCACAGGAGGGCGCGCTGGTCGTGGTCGACCAGCTCGCGTCCGAGGATCGCAAGACGAAGACGACCGCCGAGATGCTCAAGCGGCTTGGCGCGACCGGCAAGACGCTGCTGATCGACGTGCAGCCCGACGAGGGCTTCACGATGTCGGCGCGCAACATCGCCGGGGTGAGGATCGTGCCGAGTTCGCGGGTCACCGCGCGCGACGTGATCGACACCACCCGGGTGGTCGCCACCAGGGGCGCGATCGAGAAGCTGCAGGAAGTGCTTGGCTAAAGAAACGGCAAATTCCAAACTCCAAACTCCAAAGAACTTTGCGGTTTGAAGTTTGAAGTTTGAAGTTTGAAGTTTGACAGGAAACAGTCATGAAACTGACAGACGTTATCCGCAGGCCGCTGATCACCGAGAAGACGACCATTGCGCGCGAGGTGTCGCGTACCGTGGTGTTCGAGGTCGCGGCTGATGCGACGAAGGTCGACATCAAGCGCGCGGTCGAGAAGCTGCTCGGGTCGAAGGTCGCGGGCGTGCGCACCGCGATCTCGCACGGCAAGTTCAAGCGCCAGGGCCGCTTCATCGGGCAGCGTCCGGACTGGAAGAAGGCCTACGTGAGGTTGAAGGACGGGGAGAAGATCCCGGAGTTCCTCGAAGGCGCGTAGACAGAACTCCCAATTGACCAGGGCCCAACTCCCAAAGGGCACGGAGACGCGCAGGTTTTGGGAGTTGGTCGTTGGGTAGTTGGCAGTTGACAGGGAACAGCGATATGCCCATCAGAAAATACAAGCCGACGTCCCCGGCGCGGCGCTTCTACACCGTGCAGGTGTTCGACGAGATCACCACGCAGGACCCGTATCGGCCGCTCACGGAGCCGCTCCGCAAGAGCGGCGGCCGGAGCAACCATGGCGACACGACGGTCTGGTGGCGCGGTGGCGGCCACAAGCGCAACTACCGGGTCATCGACTTCAAGCGTGACAAGCCCGGGATCCCGGCGACGGTTTCGACGGTCGAATACGATCCGAACCGCTCGGCGCGCATCGCGCTCATCACCTATGCGGACGGGGAGAAACGCTACATCCTTCACCCGCTCGGCATCAAGGTAGGCGACACGATCGTGTCGGGTGACGACGTCGACATCCTGCCCGGCAACGCCATGCCGCTGAAGCACATCCCGCTCGGCACGCAGATCCACAACGTGGAACTGAAGCCGGGCAAGGGGGGGCAGATCGCCCGCAGCGCCGGATCCTCGGTGCAGCTGGTCGCCAAGGAAGGGGACTACGCCTCGGTGAAGATGCCGTCGGGCGAGATCCGCAAGATCAACAGCAACTGCTACGCGACGATCGGCCAGGTCGGCAACGTGGATCACGAGAACGTCTCGATCGGCAAGGCGGGCCGGAGCCGCTGGCTCGGCAAGCGTCCGCACGTGCGCGGCGTGGCGATGAACCCGGTCGATCACCCGCTCGGCGGCGGTGAGGGCAAGACCTCGGGCGGCCGCCACCCGGTGTCGCCGTGGGGCACGCCGACCAAGGGCTACAAGACGCGGAACCGCAAGACGACGGACCGCTTCATCGTCCAGCGGAGAACGAAGTAACCATGTCGAGATCACTGAAAAAAGGTCCGTTCGTCGACGTGCCGCTCCTCGAGAAGATCGAGGCGCTGAACCGCACGAACGACAAGAAGGTCATCAAGACCTGGTCGCGGCGCTCGACCGTCGTGCCGGAGATGGTCGGCCACACCGTGGCCGTGCACAACGGGAAGAAGTTCATCCCCGTGTACATCACCGAGAACATGGTCGGTCACAAGCTCGGTGAGTTTGCGCCGACCCGGACGTTCAAGGGGCACACGACCAAGAGCGACAAGGCCGCGGCGGTCGGCGGCGCGAAGGGCTGATCATGGCAGTGCAGGCACACGCAACAGCGAAATACGTCCGGACCTCTGCGCAGAAGGCCGGCCTGGTAATGGATCTGATCCGCGGCCGTGACGTCAACTCGGCCCTGGCGACGCTCAGGTTCGCCCGCAAGTCGGTGGCCCGCGACATCGAGAAGGTGTTGCGGTCGGCGATCGCGAACGCGACCCAGAAGGACGGGTTCGGCGGCGACGTGGAGCGGCTCTACGTGAACGCGTGCTACGCCAACCAGGGGCCGTCGCAGAAGCGGATCCGCCCGGCTCCGATGGGCCGTGCGTTCCGGATCATCAAGCGCACGGCGCACCTGACCGTCGAAGTGACCGAACGCCCGACGAAGGTTGCGGCCTCCGAGGGCCCGGCGAAGAAGCGTGCCGCGCCGAAGCGGCCGAAGGCCGCGAAGGCGGGCGCCAGAAAGACAACCTCGAAGAAGAAGAGCCGCGCAGCCGCGGCGACGGAGTAGGCACCAGCATGGGTCAGAAAGTTCATCCGCACGGCTTCCGCCTCGGGTTCAACAAGACGTGGCGTTCGCGCTGGTTCGCCGACAAGGAATACGCGAAGCTGCTCCACGAGGACCTGAAGCTCCGTGACTCGCTGAAGAAGCGCTTTGCGCACGCAGGTGTCTCGAAGATCGAGATCGAGCGCGCCGCCAACAAGCTGAAGATCGACATCCACACCTCCCGGCCCGGGATCATCATCGGGCGGAAGGGGACCGAGGTCGACAAGCTGAAGCAGGAGATCCAGAAGAAGACCAATCGCGAGGTCTTCATCAACATCCAGGAGATCCAGAAGCCGGAACTCGATGCGCAGCTGATCGCCGAGTCGGTGGCGATGCAGCTGGAAAAGCGCGTGGCGTTCCGCCGCGCGATGCGCAAGGCGGTCGAATCGGCGCTGCGTTTCGGCGCGCGCGGCATCAAGGTGCGCGTGTCGGGCCGGCTGAACGGCGCCGAGATCGCGCGCTCCGAGTGGTACCTGCACGGCCAGCTGCCGCTGCAGACCCTGCGCGCCGACATCGACTACGGGTTCGCGGAAGCGTTCACCACCTACGGCGCCATCGGCGTGAAGGTGTGGCTCTACAAGGGCGAGCGGCTCGTGCCGCGCATCGGCCGCGAGGAAGACTACAGAACGCCCAGGCGCGCGCCGAGGGCATAGACGGAAGCTAATGACGGATGACGAATGGCGGATGCCGAACCGGAGCTTCAGCATTCAGCATTCAGCATTCAGCATTGACAAGGATCATTCGTTATGTTGATGCCGAAAAAGGTCAAGTATCGGAAACAGCAGCGCGGCCGCATGGCGGGCAAGGCGTGGCGTGGGTCCGACGTGTCGTTCGGCGACTACGGGTTGAAGGCGCTCGAGCCGTGCTGGATGACGGCGCGGCAGATCGAGGCGGCGCGCGTCGCCATGACCCGGTTCATCAAGCGGGGCGGCAAGATCTGGATCCGCGTGTTCCCCGACAAGCCGATCACCAAGAAGCCGCAGGAGACCCGAATGGGGAAGGGCAAGGGCGCACCGGAAGAGTGGGTGTGCGTGGTCCGTCCCGGCAGGATCCTGTTCGAGATGGAAGGGATCAACGAGAAGGACGCGCGTGAGGCCATGCGTCTGGCCGCCGCGAAGCTTCCGATCAAGACCAAGTTTGCGACCCGGTTCGCCCAGGAGAAGGCGTCATGAAGGTGACGGAAGTCCGTGACCTGGCCGTCGACGAGCTGCGGGAGCGCGAGAGGGAGCTCGATGACCAGCTCTTCCGGCTCCGCATTCAGAAGTCCATGGGGACGCTCGAAGCGGCGCACAAGCTGAAGGCACTGCGGCGCGATCTCGCCCGCGTGAAGACCGTGCTGCGCGAGAAGGAGACGGCGTAGAGATGGCAACGAAAGCAGTCGTCACTGGCGTCGTCGTCAGCGACAAGATGGACAAGACCGTCAAGGTCGCGATCGAGCGGCAGGTCCGCAACCCGCTGTACGGCAAGACGCAGCGGCGGACCTCCACGTTCCTCGCGCATGACGAACAGAACGAGGCGAAGGTCGGCGACCGCGTCGCGATCACCGAGACCCGTCCTTACAGCCGCCGCAAGCGCTGGGTCGTGACGAGCATCGTCGAGAAGGCGAAGGAGATCTAGTCATGGTTCAGATGCGATCCATTCTCGACGTCGCCGACAACTCGGGGGCCCGCAAGATCGCGGTGATCACCGCGCTCGGCGGTTCGACCGGACGGTATGCCCGGCTCGGCGACATCGTCACCGCATCGGTGAAGGAAGCGACGCCGGACGGCACCGTGAAGAAGGGGCAGGTCGTGAAAGCGGTCATCGTGCGCACGCGCAAGGAGCAGCGGCGCCGGGACGGCAGCTACATCCGGTTCGACCGCAACGCCGCCGTGCTGGTCAACGACCAGGGTGAGCCGGTCGGCACCCGCGTGTTCGGGCCGGTGGCCCGCGAACTGCGCGAGCGCCGGTTCATGAAGATCATCTCGCTCGCCCCGGAGGTCCTCTGAGGGCTCGCGAGTCAACTCCAAACGCCAAACTCCAAACGCCAAAGGCGAGCCTGGGAGTGTTTTGGAGTTTGAAGTGTGGAGTTTGGAGTTAACGAGCGACAGGATTCAGCAATGTCTAGGCTGGCTACACCCATCAGGAAGAACGACAACGTCGTCGTCACCACCGGCAAGGACCGCGGCAAGCGCGGCCGGGTCGTGCGCGTCGTGCCCGAGAAGAACCGGGTCGTCGTCGAGGGCGTGAACATCATCAAGCGCCACACCAAGGCGAACCCGCAGCGGAACATCAAGGGGGGCCTCGTCGAGCGGGAGGCGCCGCTGCACGCCTCCAACGTGCAGATCGTCTGCCCCGAATGCGGGAAGCCGACCCGGATCGGCCGCAGGATCCTCGGGGACGGCCGCAAGGTGCGCGTCTGCCGGAAGTGCGAGGGAGTGGTAGACAAATGAGCCGCCTCAAGGAACGGTACGAGAAGGAAGTGATCCCGGCCCTGAAGAAGGAGTTCGGGTACGGCAACGTGATGGCGATCCCGAAGATCGAGAAGATCGTCGTCAACATGGGGCTCGGCGAAGCGACGCAGAACGCCAAGATCGTCGACGTCGGCGTCGACGAACTCGGCAAGATCACCGGACAGAAGCCCGTGGTCACCCGCGCGAAGAAGTCGATCGCCCAGTTCAAGGTCCGCCAGGGCATGCCCATCGGCACGATGGTGACGCTGCGCGGCGAACGGATGTGGGAGTTCCTCGACCGGCTGATCGCCGTCGCGCTCCCGCGCGTCCGCGACTTCCGCGGCGTGTCGCCGCGCGGCTTCGACGGCCGCGGCAACTACACGCTCGGGCTGAAGGACCAGCTGCTGTTCCCCGAGATCGACTACATGAAGGTCGACAAGGCGCGCGGCATGAACATCTCCGTCGTGACCACGGCAAAGACGGACGAGGAGTCGCGCAAGCTGCTGCAGCTGCTCGGAATGCCGTTCAGGAACGCGTAACTATGGCTACTACTGCAAAGATCGCCAAGGAAACCAAGCCGCCGAAGTACCGGATCCGGCTGCGCAACCGCTGCCAGCGCTGCGGCCGTCCGCGCGCCTACATGAGGAAGTTCGCGCTCTGCCGTCTCTGCTTCCGCAAGCTCGCCCACGAGGGGGACATCGCGGGCGTGACGAAGAGCAGCTGGTAGGTCGATCCGAGGCACGGCACGTTTGGAAGGTTAGAGAATATGACTGATCCCATCGCAGACATGCTCGCGCGGATTCGCAACGCGACCCTGGCGCGCCACACGCGCGTCGACATGCCGTCGTCACGGCTGAAGGTCGAGATCGCGAAGATCCTGCAGAGCGAAGGCTACATCCAGGGCTTCAATGTCCTCGAGCCGGCGGCCGGCGAGCGCGTGCAGGCGCAGCTTCGCGTCTTCTTGAAGTATGGTCCACGGGGTGAGCGCGTGATCACCGGGATCGAGCGCGTCAGCCGCCCCGGACGCCGCGTCTACTTCGGCCGCGACGACGTGCCGGAGGTGCTGGCCGGCCTGGGCACCAGCATCCTGACCACGTCACGTGGCGTGATGACGGGGCGCGAAGCCGTGAAGGCCGGTGTCGGCGGCGAAGTGCTCTGTAACGTTTGGTAACAAGGATTCAGCAATGTCTCGTATCGGCAAAAAAGTGATTCCGGTCCCCAAAGGGGTGAAGATCGACATCCAGCCGGGCGTCATCGAGGTGCAGGGCCCCAAGGGCAAGCTGCGCCAGCCGCTGCCGGAGGGGATCGGCTTCACGCTCGAGGGAGATGAACTGCACGCGACGACGCTCCGGGAGGATCCCGAGCTGGGCAAGTTCCACGGGCTGGCGCGCAGCCTCGTCGCCAACGCCGTGGTCGGCGTGACCGACGGCTTCAAGAAGGAACTCGACATCGTCGGCGTCGGCTATCGCGCCGAGTTGAAGGGCAAGCAGGTGCACTTCGCGCTCGGCTACTCGCACCCGGTGGTCTTCGACGTCCCCGCGGGCGTCGACGTCGCGGTCGACAAGCAGACGCACATCACGGTGACGGGCATCGACCGTCAGGCCGTCGGCCAGGTCGCGGCCAACATCCGGCGGCTGCGCAAGCCGGACCCCTACAAGCAAAAGGGTGTGCGCTACACCGGTGAAGTGCTGAAGAAGAAGGCCGGCAAGACCGGCGCGAAGTAGGCCCGGGCGTGAGAGCGGGCGAACGAGCGACACGATGAAGATTACGACCAACAAAGATCGACGGAAGCGGATCTCGCTGCGCCAGCGCAAGCGGATCTCCGGCACGGCCGAGCGGCCACGGCTCCGCGTGTTCCGCAGCGTCTCGCACATCTACGCGCAGGTCATCGACGACATGACCGGCACGACGATCGTGTCGGCGGCCAGCACCGAGCCCGCGATCAAGGGGCAGGTGGGCCACGGCGTCCGCGGCGGCAACGTCGCCGGCGCGAAGATCCTCGGCAAGACGATCGCCGAGCGGCTGCTCGAGAAGGGGATCAAGCGCGTGGTGTTCGACCGCGGCGGGTTCCTCTACCACGGCCGCATCCGCGCGGTCGCCGATGCGGCGCGCGAGGCGGGCCTGGAGTTCTAGCCACAGGGGATACACGGGGCAAGCCACAGAAGAAACACAGAAGAAACACTGGGGCGGGCCACAGGGGAAACACAGAGGAAACACGGACGAAACACTGCGGCAAGCCACAGAAGAAACACAGCAGAGACACTGCGGGAAGCCACAGAAGAAACACAGAAGAAACACAGAAGAAACACTGTGGCGGGGCCACAGGGGAACACGGAAGCAACACGGTCAGCCGGTTTCAGGAATCGGAAATTTTATGTTTGAGTCTCGCGAAAAGATCGATCCCTCGCAGCTGGACCTGAAGGACACGGTGGTCAACATCAGCCGCGTCACCAAGGTCGTCAAGGGGGGCAAGAACCTGAGCTTCAGCGCGCTCGTGGTCGTCGGGGACGGGAACGGCGTCGTCGGGTTCGGGGTCGGTAAGGCGAAGGAAGTGCCGTCGGCGATCAAGAAGGGGATCGAGTCGGCGAAGAAGTCGCTGATCCGCGTGCCGCTGCAGGGCACGACCGTGCCGCACCCGGTGCTCGGACGCTTCGGCGCCGGCCAGGTGCTGCTGAAGCCCGCGCCCGAAGGCACCGGCATCATCGCCGGCGGCGGGGTTCGCGCGGTGGTGGAGTCGTGCGGGATCTCGAACGTGCTGACGAAGTCGATCGGATCCCCCAATCCGCACAATGTCGTTCGGGCGACGTTCCAGGCGCTCAGCGAGCTGAAGGATCCGTCAGTCGTCCGCCGGTTGCGCGGCAAGGAAGAAGACGAAGAGGAGCCGCAGCCGTCGACGGCTGCGCCCGCCGACGCTGAGCCGTCGGCCGAAACTGGCGCGTCCGCCTGATCACGCGGGACATATTGAGAACGACTCATGGGTAGACGTACACCGAAAACCATCGACGGCAATCGGCTGAAGGTGCGGCTCGTGAAGAGTCCGATTGGCTTCAACAAGGACCAGGCGAAGGTCGTCCAGGGGATGGGCCTGCGCCGCATCGGTCACAGCGTCGAGCTGCCCGACACGGACGCCACGCGCGGCATGATCCACAAGGTACGGCACCTGGTGGTGGTCGAGTAAAACGCAGAACTATGAACTCAGAACTCAGAACTGATGAACCGGTTCTGAGCTCCGAGTCTCAGAGACAAGCATCATGAATCTCACTGATCTGCGCCCGCCGAAGGGCGCCAAGCATTCGAAGAAGCGCGTCGGACGAGGGCAGGGTTCGGGCCAGGGCGTCCAGGCCGGCCGCGGCCACAAGGGAGCGAAGTCGCGCTCCGGCTTCAAGAACAAGCGCGGGTTCGAAGGTGGCCAGATGCCGCTTCACCGGCGACTGCCCAAGCGCGGGTTCCACAACCTGTTCCGGGAGGAGTACGACGTCGTGAACCTCGACACGCTCTCCGAGCGCTTCGAGGCGGGCACCGAGGTCACGCCCGAGCTGTTGCAGGCGCGCGGACTCGTCGGCCGCAAGGGACGCGTGAAGGTGCTCGGACGCGGTGACGCGACCAAGGCGCTCACCGTGCGTGCCCACAAATTCAGCGGAAAGGCGGCCGAGAAGATTGCCGCCGCGGGGGGCACCGCCGAGGTGCTGGCGTAGTCATGCTCGACAGCCTGAGGAACATCTTTGCGATCGCCGACCTGCGCAAGCGCGTGCTCTTCACGCTGGCGCTGCTGGCGGTCTACCGGATCGGCAGCAAGATCCCGACGCCGGGGATCAATCCGGAGGCCCTGCAGCAGCTGATGCAGAGCGCGGCCACCGGTGTCTTCGGGCTCTACGACATGTTCTCGGGCCAGAACCTGTCGCAGATGACGATCTTCGCGCTCGGCATCATGCCGTATATCAGCGCGTCGATCATCCTGCAGCTCCTGACGGTCGTGTGGCCCTACCTCGAAAAGCTTTCGAAGGAAGGGGAACTCGGCCGCCGCAAGATCACGCAGTACACCCGCTACGGGACGATCCTGCTGGCGGTCGTGCAGTCGTTCGGTATCGCGATCTTCCTCGAGACGAACACCGACATGGCCGGCGGGCTCCCGCTCGTGTACTCGCCGGGCTGGGGCTTCCGCTTCATGACGGTGCTGACGCTGACGACCGGCAGCGCCTTCGTCATGTGGCTGGGCGAGCAGATCACCGAGCGCGGGATCGGCAACGGCATGTCGCTGATCATTTACGCCGGGATCGTCGTCGGGCTGCCGAGCGCGGTGTTCATCACGCTCGACCAGATGCGGACCGGCCAGATCGGTCCCATCACGATCGCGATCCTGCTGGTCATGATGGCTGCGGTCATCGCGGCGATCGTGTTCGTCGAGCGCGGCCATCGCCGCGTCACGGTGCAGTACGCCAAGCGCGTCGTCGGGCGCCGCCAGTACGGCGGCTCGAGCACGCACATCCCGTTGAAGGTGAACACCGGCGGCGTCATCCCGGTCATCTTCGCGTCGTCGATCCTGGCGTTTCCAACGACGTTCGCGCCGATGCTCGACATCAACAATCCGGTGCGGACGGCGCTGGACCAGATGCAGATGGGGATGCCGCTGCACGACCTGTTGTACGTCGTGCTGATCATCTTCTTCTGTTATTTCTACACGTCGATCATCTTCAACCCGGATGACGTCGCGGAGAACATGCGGAAGTACGGCGGGTTCATCCCCGGGATCCGCCCGGGCAAGCGGACGGCGGAGCACATCGACACGATCCTGACGCGCATCACACTCGTCGGCGCCATCTACCTGGCGATCGTGGCGATCATTCCGCAGTTCCTGATCACCGGGTTCCGCGTGAACCAGATTCCGGTGATCGGCGAGCGGATGTACGCGGCGCTGCCGCGGTTCGTCACAGAGGGTCTTGGCGTGCAGTTTTTCTTCGGCGGCACATCGCTGCTGATCATCGTCGGTGTCGCAATGGACACAGTGCAGCAGGTCGAGTCGCAGCTGATCATGCGCCATTACGACGGGTTCATGAAGAAGACCCGTATGCGCGGGCGACGTGGGTAACCACGCGGCTCGTACTGCGGAGCGGCAGGCCCTGAACATCGTGATGCTGGGCCCCCCGGGGGCAGGCAAAGGTACGCAGGCCGAACGGCTCGCGAAGCGCCGGTCGCTGCCGAAGATTTCGACAGGCGACATCCTTCGCGAGGCGGTCCAGGCCGGAACCGAGCTGGGCCTCGAGGCCAAGGCCACGATGGAGGCGGGGAACCTCGTCAGCGATGACGTGATGATTGCCATCGTGCGCGAGCGCCTCGATCGGGACGATGCCAGGGACGGGTTCGTGCTGGACGGGTTTCCGCGAACGGTCGTCCAGGCGACCGCGCTCGACGGCATGGTCGAAGGGCGCGGTCCGCTGTGCGTGCTCGACATCGTCGTGCCCGAGGACGTGCTGGTGCGGCGGCTCGCGACCCGGCGGATCTGCAGCAAGTGCGGCGTCAACGCTGCCGTCGAGTGGACGGGCGACTGCCAGAAGTGCGGCGGCAAGCTCGTGGCGCGGATCGACGACAGCGTCGACATCGTCCGGGAGCGCTTGAAGGTGTACCAGCGGCAGACGAAGCCGCTCGTGGATTACTACTCGAAGCGGCCGACGTTCAGGTCGATCGACGGGAACCAGCCGCCCGACGACGTGACGGGGCAGATCAGCGCGGTGCTGACGGAGGTCTGCGGGGGGGCGCGGTTGTGATCGTGTGCAAGTCGCCGGCGGAGATCGAGAAGATGCGGGCGGCGAGCGCGCTCGTCGCCGAGGTGCTCGGGGAACTGGCCACGATGGTCGCGCCCGGTGTCACCTCGCTCGACCTCGACGCGGCGGCCGAACGGATGGTCCGCGACGCGGGGGCCGAACCGGCGTTCAAGGGATACCGCGGGTATCCGAACACGCTGTGCGCGTCGGTGAACGAGCAGGTGATCCACGGGATCCCTTCCAACCGGCCCCTCGTCGAAGGAGACATCATCTCGCTCGATATGGGCGTGAAGATGGACGGGTTCTACGGCGATTCGGCGATCACGGTGCCGGTCGGGCGGGTCTCGGAACAGGCGCGGCTGCTCCTGCGCGTGACCGAGGAGTCGCTCGAGAAGGGTATCGAACAGGTCCGGCTCGGCGGGCGGGTTTCCGACATCGGGCATGCGATCCAGCAGCACGTCGAAGCCCACGGGTTTTCGGTCGTGCGCGAGTTCGTCGGGCACGGCATCGGCGCGTCGCTGCACGAGGAGCCGCAGATCGCCAACTATGGCGAGCCGGGCCGTGGGCCTCGCCTGGCCGAGGGCATGACGCTCGCGATCGAGCCGATGGTGAACGTCGGCAGGCCGGGCGTGAAGATGCTGAAGGACGGCTGGACGGCGGTGACGCGCGATGGCAGCCTGTCGGCGCATTTCGAGCACACGGTGGCGGTCACGAAGGACGGCCCGCTCGTGCTCACGCGCGCTGCGGCTCGAGCGAGGTAGTGTGCCGCACCCGCACGGCCTCACCGAGGACGATCCCCGCGATGACGGGTCGGGGACGGTGGTGGGCACGGTGGTCGAAGCGCTGCCGAGCGGCTTGTATCGGGTGGTCATCGAGCGGCAGCGCGAAGTGACTGCGCACACGCCGTCGGGACCGGGCAAGCCGTTCGTCCGGGTGTTGATCGGCGATCGGGTCCGGCTGGAGCTTTCACCGCGCGATCTGACGCGCGGACGGATAGTGGGAAAGGCGTAGGGATCATGAAGGTCAGAGCGTCGGTGAAGCGTATTTGCGACAAGTGCAAGGTGGTCCGCCGCCGCGGCGTGGTGCGGGTGATCTGCACGAACCAGAAGCACAAGCAGCGACAGGGGTAATGTAATGGCACGTATTGCAGGCGTTGACCTTCCGCGCACCAAGCGGGTGGAAGTCGGGCTGACCTACATCTACGGAATCGGGCGGAAGCGTTCGAACGACATCCTGACCGAAGCCGGCGTGAGCGGCGACGTCCGAGTCAAGGACCTCTCCGAAGACGACGTGCGGAAGATCAGCCGCGTGATCGAAGAGCAGGGCCGGGTCGAGGGTGACCTCCGCAAGGAGATCTCGATGAACATCAAGCGATTGATGGAAATCGGGAGCTGGCGCGGAATGCGTCACCGCCGCAACCTGCCGGTGCGCGGACAGCGGACGAAGACGAACGCGAGGACGCGAAAGGGCCCCCGCAAGGGCGCCGTCGCGAAGAAGAAGACCGTCTAAGAGCTGAGTAAAGCAGAGTTATGGCAAAGAACGATGCGGTAGACCCGACAACGGGCGAAGGCGGAGCGAAGAAGCCGGCCGGACGCCCCGCGAAGAAGAAGACCTTCAAGAAGCGGGGCGAGAAGCGCGTGGTACACCACGGCTTCGCGCACATCCAGGCCTCCTTCAACAACACGATCGTCACGATCACCGATGCGGAAGGGGCGGTGGTGGCGTGGTCGAGCGCGGGGGGAATCGGCTTCAAGGGGTCCCGCAAGGGGACGCCGTTTGCCGCCACCCAGGCCGCGATCAACGCCGGCAACGCCGCCAAGTCGGTGGGGATGCGGAGCGTCGAGGTGCGGGTGAAAGGGCCGGGTGCCGGCCGCGAGTCGGCGATTCGCGCGCTGCAGACGATCGGCATCGAGGTGAAGTCCATTCGCGACGTCACCCCGATCCCGCACAACGGCTGCCGTCCGCCCAAACGGCGAAGGGTTTAGGGGCTGTCGCTGTCAATGCCGAATGCTGAATGTCGAATGTCGAAAGGCACCGGCGGCGGCATTCAGCATTCAGCATTTGTCATTCAGCATTGAAGAGGACCTGAAGGAATATGGCTCGTTACATCGGACCTGTCTGCCGTCAGTGCCGGCGCGAAGGCATGAAGCTCTTCTTGAAGGGAGAGCGCTGCTACACGGAAAAGTGCGCGATCGAGAAGCGCAACCTGCCGCCCGGGCAGCACGGGAAGATGCGGAAGGCGAAGCTGAGCGGCTACGGCCTGCAGCTGCGCGAGAAGCAGAAGGTCAAGCGCATTTACGGGGTGCTCGAGAACCAGTTCCGCCACTACTACGAGGTGGCGGACCGGACGCGCGGCATCACCGGCGAGACGCTGCTGCAGCTGCTCGAGCGCCGGTTCGACAACGTGATCTATCGCCTCGGCCTGGCGACCTCGCGGGCGCAGGCGCGCCAGCTCGTGCGCCACGGCCACTTCACGATCAACGGGAAAAAGGTCGATATCCCGTCGTACCAGCTGAAGGCCGGTGACACGATCGGCGTGCGCGGCACGAGCGCCCAGACGCCGGCCATCGTCCATGCGATGGAAGAGGTGAAGGGGCGCGGCATTCCGGAGTGGCTGACGTTCGACGCCGGGCAGCTGACCGGCCGCATCCAGTCGCTCCCGACCCGCGAGCAGATCAACCTGCCCGTCCAGGAGCAGTTGATCGTCGAGTTGTACAGCAAGTAGTGAATGGAAAATGGTAGATGGGAAATGGTAAAGAGTCGGACTCGTGGCACTCAGCTACAAGTCAGGGTCTTTACCATCAACCATTTACCATCTTCCATTTGAGCGTTAGAGAGTAGCTCCCCGCCCGCAGCTTTTCCGGGCCCGCGGCGGGAGGCGGGGAGTGAAACGGCAGGCCCGGCGAGCGGCCAATATCGGCCGCCTGAATGGAAGGAAGCAAGACATGCTGTGGAAAGGTTTTCAGCGGCCCAAGCGGCTCGAGTTCGAACGTGACACCCTGACCGACCGCTTCGGACGCTTCTACGCGCAGCCGTTCGAGCGCGGCTTCGGGACCACGATCGGCAACGCCATGCGGCGCGTGCTGCTCTCCTCGATCGAGGGCGCGGCGGTGACCGCGGTGAAGATCGAAGGCGTGCTCCACGAGTTCTCGCCGATCCCGGGCGTGGTCGAGGATGCGACCGACATCATCCTGAACCTGAAGCAGGTTCCGTTGAAGATGCACACCGACGCCGTCAAGACGCTCTACCTGAACGTCTCGAAGCCCGGTGAAGTGCGGGCGCGCGACATCCAGGCGGATGCGGACGTCGAGATCCTCGAGCCGGATGCGTACATCGCGACGGTCGCCGAGAGCGGCCAGCTGCAGATGGAGATGCGCGTGAAGCGCGGCCGCGGCTACGTGTCGGCCGACAAGAACTTCGACGAGGACCTCGGCATCGGCTGGATCCCGATCGACTCGGTCCACTCGCCGATCAAGAAGGTGCACTATCTCGTCGAGGCCGCGCGTATCGGCCAGAACACCGATTACGACAAGCTCACGATCGACGTCTGGACCAACGGCTCGGTGACGCCGCGCGACGCGATCTCGCTGTCGTCGAAGCTGATTCGCGATCACCTGAACATCTTCATCAACCTCGAGGATGCAGGCGACGTGCAGATCGAGCCGAGCGCCGATCAGCCGCGCATGGCGTCGAACGAGAATCTCGACAAGAGCGTCGAGGAACTCGAACTGTCGGTGCGCTCGTACAACTGCCTGAAGAACGCGAATATCCGGACGATCCGCGAACTCGTGCAGAAGACCGAAGGGGAGATGCTGAAGACGAAGAACTTCGGCCGCAAGTCCCTGAACGAGATCAAGGAGATCCTGTCCACCATGGGCCTGAGCCTCGGCATGAGGCTGGACCAGGGCGCGGCGCAGTCGGCGGAATAGCAGCGCCGGGTACCGGCAGCGAAGAGACAATCATGCGTCATAGAACCAGTCATCGAAAACTCGGCCGGGTGACGGAGCACCGCATCGCGATGCTCCGCAACCAGGCCACCGAGCTGCTGCGCTACGAGCGGCTCGAGACCACCGTGCCGCGCGCGAAGGAACTGCGGCCGTTCGTCGAGCGGATCATCACGATCGCGAAGCGCGGTCTCGCGGCCGGCGAAGCCAACGGCAAGACGCTGCACGCGCGGCGTCTCGTCCTCCGCGACGTGCAGGACCGCGACGTCGTCGGCAAGCTGTTCGACACGATCGCACCGCGGTTCGAGGCGCGGCCGGGCGGCTACACCCGCATCCTGCGGACCGGCTACCGCCGCGGCGACAGTGCCGAGACCGCGCAGATCGAACTCGTCGGCAGCGAATACGATCCGAACGCCGCGATCGAAGGGGCCGAGGATACGGCGAAGAAGAAGGGCGTCGGCGGACGCCTGAAGGCCGCGGCCGAACGCCTGCGCGGCAAGAAGGCAGAAGGCGGCGAAGAGGGTGAGGCTACCGAGAAGAAGACCAAGCCCGCCCGCCCCGCCCGCGAGAAGCGCGCCAAGGCCGATACGCGCGGCAAGGGCAAGACGACTGCGGCGCCGAGGAAAGCTGGCGGCGCGTAAAACTCCGAACTCAGAACGTCGAACTAAGAACGCGGGCCGGCCATGCGATTGCGTGGCCGGCCCTTTTTGCTGCGCCTGAAACTCCGAACTATGAACTCCGAACTATGAACCAGGAAGTTCTTAGTTCGCAGTTCGTCGTTCGGCGTTTCTTCAGGCCTCCTCCACCGCCTCCTGTCCCCGTTCTGCCTTCGCGGCGGCGATGATCTTGCCGTGCAGGTGCTGCGGCACCTCTTCGTAGTGCGAGAACTCCATGTGGTACGAGCCGCGGCCGCCGGTGGCGGACGTCAGGTGCTGCTCGTACGTCAGCATCTCGGCCATCGGCACCTTGGCGCGGATGATCGTGGAGGATCCACGCGTGTCCATCCCGCCGATCCGGCCACGGCGGCTGTTCAGATCGCCCATCAGGTCGCCCGCGAAGTCGCTCGGCGCGTAGACCTCGACGTCCATCACGGGCTCGAGGAGCGTCGGCCGCGCGCGCGACATGCCGTCCTTGAACGCCAGCGAGGCGGCCATCTTGAACGACAGCTCGTTCGAATCGACGGCGTGGTACGAGCCGTCGAAGACCGTCGCCCGGAAGTCCACCATCGGGTAGCCGGCGAGGAACCCGCGCAGGCGTGCTTCCTGGAGGCCCTTCTCGACCGCCGGGATGAACTGGCGCGGGATCGCGCCGCCGAAGATGTCGTCGACGAACTCGAAGTCGGCGCCGCGCTCCAGCGGCTCGAACCTCACCTTGCAGTCGCCGAACTGGCCGTGACCGCCCGTCTGCTTCTTGTGGCGGCCGTGCGCTTCGACCGGTGCCGTGATCGTCTCGCGGTACGGGATGCGCGGCGGCTTGAGCAGCACCTCGACGCCGAACCGTCGCTTCAGCTTCGCGACCGTCACCTCGATGTGCAGCTGTCCCTGGCCGGCGAGCAACAGCTCCTTCGTCTGCGCGTCGCGATGATAGGCGATCGACGGGTCTTCTTCCTGGAGGCGGTGCATCGAGGTGCTGATCTTTTCCTCGTCGCCGCGGCTCTTCGGCTCGATCGCGTAGGAGATCACCGGCTCGGGGAACTTGATCGGCGCCACCGCGATGGCCGATCCGCGTTCAGCCAGCAGGTCCCCGGTGAGCGTCTCCTTCAGCTTCGCCACCGCACCGAGATCGCCGGCCCTGATCTCGGGCACGTTCGTTTGCGACTTGCCGTGCAGCAGGAGCAGATGGCCGAGACGTTCGGGGACGTCACGCGTGGTGTTGTGGACCGTCGAGTCCGACTTCAGCGTTCCCGACAGTACGCGGAACATCGTGATCCGGCCGGCGAACGGGTCCGCGACCGTCTTCCACACGAACGCCGCCGGCGCACCGTCGGACGCCGCCAGTTCCCCGCCGTCCGCGAGCGCGACGCCGTGCTCGGCAGGCGACGGAACGAACGCGATGATCGCATCCAGCAGCGGCTGGACGCCGATGTTCGCGGCGGCCGACGTGCAGAACAGCGGGAAGATGCGCGCCGAGGCGATGCCGCGTTGGAGCCCCGAGAGCAACTCCTCCTGGGTCAGTGTCCCGGCGTCGAAGAACTTCTCCATCAGCGCATCGTCGGCCTCGGCGACCATCTCGATGAGCGCTTCGCGCGCGGCCTCCGCCTGGTCGGCCATGTCATCCGGCACCGCACCTTCGGTCGGCTGTCCGTCGGCACCGAAGGTCCACGCTTTCATCGCGACGAGATCGACGATCCCCCGAAAATCCTTTTCTTCACCAATGGGCAGTTGCACGGGGATCACAGCCCGGCCCAGCGCGCCACGCAGCGACTCCAGCGATCGTTCGAGGCTCGCGCGCTCGCGATCCAGCCGGTTGAGGACGATGAGCCGCGGCAGGCCGAGTTCGTCGGCGGCCGTCCACATCTTCTCGGTCGAGACTTCCACGCCGGCGACCGCGTCCACGACGACGAGCGCGGCATCGGCCACGCGCAGCGCGGCGCGCGAGTCGCTCAGGAAGTTGCCCATGCCGGGCGTGTCGATGAAGTTGATCTTGTGCCTGTTCCACTCCGCGTGGGCGAGGCTGCTGGCGAGGGTGTGCTTGCGGGCGATTTCTTCTTCGTCGTAATCGGTCACCGTGGTGCCTTCGTCCACGCGACCGAAGCGGTTGACGGCGCCGGCATCGAAGAGCAGTGCGGAGATCAGCTGCGTCTTCCCGGCGCCGCTATGACCGACCAAAGCGACATTTCTTATGCTTTGCGCGTCGTAGACCTTCATCGATGGGCCTCCTGGGGTGAGACTGATGGCCCATCCTATATCAACCGGGGGACTTCGTCCCCCGGCCCCCCTTACACGCTCTCTCGCGAGCCGCTTCGACGGCTCGCTCCGTTCGCGTGGCTCGTTCGCTGCGCGCACTCGCAAGGAGTCTCGCCATGCTGCTGTGGTTTGTAGCCTGAACAGGCCTCGAGCCAGAAGCCGGACTCCCCACGGCGGAAGCCGGACCGCGGACGGCGGACCGCGGTCCGCGTCACTCGTACCGCAGAGCTTCGATGGGATCCAGGCGGGCGGCCTTGATGGCGGGGACGAGGCCGAAGAAGATGCCGACACTGGCGGAGAACCCGATCCCGATGGCGAAGGACCACCAGGGGAGCGAGATGGGGAACTCCGAAATCCAGTGGATCACCAGGCCGATACCCGCGCCGAAGAGGATCCCCAGGACCCCGCCGAACGACGTCAGGAAGGCGGCTTCGATGAGGAACTGCCAGAGGATCTCGCGACGGCGGGCCCCGAGCGCCTTGCGGACGCCGATCTCGCGCGTCCGCTCCGTCACCGAGATCATCATGATGGCCATGACCCCGATGCCGCCGACCATGAGCGCGATCGACGAGATGACGACGAGCGCGAGGAACGTGGCCTGGCTGAACTGGTCCCAGACCCGCATCATCGCGTCCTGCGTCAGCAGGTCGAAATCGTTCGGTTCGTCGAGGCGGACGTTGTGCCGGATGCGCATCAACTCCTCGACTTCCGCCATGGCCGTGTCGCGGTCCACGTCATCGCGCGGCACGACGGCGATCATGGCGGTGCGGTTGAAGATGCCGACCTTGCCGTACAGCTTCTCGTGCGTCGTGTAGGGGATCACGACGAAATCGTCGGCCCCCTGCGCCAGCCCGCCCATGTCCGGGCGCTTTCCCAGAACGCCGACGACGGTGAACTCGCGGCTGCCGACGCGAACGCGCTTGCCGATCGGATCGATGTTCGGGAAGAGCGACTGGTAGGCCGTCTGGCCGAGCACGACCACCTGCCGGCGGTTCTGCACTTCCGCCGGCACGATGAACCGGCCGTGTTCGAGCTTGACGAAGCTCACTGCCGCGAAATTCTCGGTGACGCCGAGCACCTGCAGCGGCTTGGTGCGCTGGTTCCCGTAGTACACGCGTGAGCCGGCGCCACCCATGGCGCCGAGCCAGATGTCCACCAGCGCGACTGACGGGAGTTCCGCGATGGCCCTCGCATCGGCGGGAACGATGTTCGGACGCCGTATCAGCTCCTGGAAGGTCTTGCCGGCGGTGAAGCTGAGCGCGCCCATCTTCTGGACGTAGATCGTCTTCGGCCCCAGCTCCCGGATCGAGTCGCGCAGCGTCTCGTCGAAGCCGCGAATGAGCGACGTCATCCCGACGATCGAGGTGATGCCGATGACGACGCCGAGGACGGTGAGCGCCGAACGCATCTTGTTCGTCCGCAGCGTGTCGATCGACATGCCGACGATCTCTCCGAGCAGCCCTGCGCGAATGCCAGCCATGTCGTCCTACTCCCGCCTCAAGGCTTCGATCGGATCGAGCGCCGCCGCGCGCATGGCGGGATACATCCCGAAGAACAGGCCGACCAGCGCGGTGATCCCGATCCCGATGGCCACCGACCAGAACTGGACCGCGGCCGGCAGCGGCGTCGCGCTACTGATCGCGAGCGCCAGCAGGAAGCCGAGACCGATGCCGGCGAGGCCGCCGAAGGTGGAGAGCGTCACCGACTCCGTGATGATCTGCCACATGATGTCGCGCCGGCGCGCGCCGAGCGCCTTGCGCAGACCGATCTCGCGCGTCCGCTCGCTGACCACCATCAGCATGATGTTCATGATCACGATCCCGCCGACGACCAGCGATAGCGCGACGACCCCGAGCAGCACGGCGAAGATGCCGTTGGTGGCGGTGTGATAGAGGTTCAGCAGCGACTCCGACGAGAACATCCCGAAGTTGTCGGGCTCGGTCGGCCGCAGCCGCCGCTCGATCCGCATCGCGATCGTCGCATCGTCCATCGCGGCCTGGACGGCGTCGGGGCTGCGGGGCTTCACGAGGATCTGCAGGCTCATGCGCGAGCCGAACATCTTCCGGAACACGCCGATGGGAATGACCGCGAACTCGTCCTGCGACTGGCCGAAGATCGACCCCTTCTTCTTGCTCACACCGACGACGCGGAACGGCATCCCGCCGATGCGGATCCGCTTGTCGATGGGGTCCGTCGCGCCGAAGAGCTGCTCGGCGGTGTCGTAGCCGAGGATCGTGACGAGGCGATCGCGATCCACCTCGGTCGGGCTGATCGCGCGTCCGCGCTCGGCGTCGAACGTGGAGAAGTAGATGTACTCGCGTGAGACTCCCTGGATCTGGACGCTGTTGAGCGTCTCGTTCCTGTAGGTGATCCTGGTCCGCGAGTTGCCCTGGGTCGCCACGGCGAGAATGTTGTCGCCAAACCTGCGCACCGCTTCCGCGTCTTCCATCGTGATCGGTGGATTTCTGCGGACCCGCTCCTCGTCTTCGGCGGTGCGCACGACCGGATTTCGCTGGATGGTGAAGTTGTCGGCGCCGACGTCGGTGACGATGGCGTCGGTGACGTAGGCGTTCATGCCCTGGATGAGCGACACCACGGCAATGATCGACGTGACCGCGACGATGTTCCCCAGCACCGTGAGGAACGATCGCAGCTTGTTCGACCAGATGGCCTGAAGCGCGATGGTCGCAGATTCCAGGAACTGGTGCATATGGCTGACGCCGGTCCTACCGCGTCGTCGTCGACGTGCGCGGCGCCGGCGTGGCGTTCACGTTGACGCCGTCCCGAAGTTCGCGGACCGAGCTGAAGGGCCCGATGACCACCTCGTCCCCTTCTTTGAGTCCCGACAGCAGTTCGAAGTACCGGTCGCCGGCGATGCCCGTCTTCACGGGCTGGAACTCCACCTTGCCGTCGCGGACGATGAACACGCCTTCGTGCTCCTTGCGCTCCTGGCCAGGCTTCAACTCGCCCGCGGGCGTGGCCGGTCTCCGGCCCTGGACGCCGTTGGCCGGCTCGCGAACGATCTCGCCTTTTTCGTCCACGACGATCTCACGCACGGTCGTTGCCTGGATCGGGACCGCGAGCACGCCCTTGCGGGTCGCGGTGGTGATCTCCGCCGTGCAGGTGAAGCCCGGGCGCACTTCGGGGATCTCGCCGTCGAGCGTCAGCACGACCTTGAAGTTCGTGGCTTGCGTCGAGGCCTGCTGGCCGGCGGCCTGGATCGGACTGTTGCCGATCTCGGTCACCTTCGCGGTGAAGGTCTGCCCCGGGATCGCATCGATGGTGACCTTGGCGGTCTGCCCGAGCTGCACGGTCGGGATGTCGGTCTCGTCGACTTCGACCTCCGCCTCGATGACCGACATGTCGGCGATCGTGAGCAGCACGGTTCCCGGATTGTTCATCGTCCCGGTGACCGCGGTTTCCCCTTCCTCGATGTTGCGGCGCGTGACGATGCCGTTGATCGGAGACTCGATGCGCACGCGGCTCAGGTCATACTGTGCGCTCGAGAGTGCGGCTCGCTCCTGGGCGATCCTCAGCTCCTGAGTCTTGAGGTTCTGTTGCTGGGCCCGCAAGCTTGCCTGCTGTGCGTTGAACTCGTTCTCCGCGCGCTCGAGCGCTTCGCGGGTCGTGAGGCCGCCTTTCCAGAGTTCCTGTTGACGGCGGTAGTTGTCCTCGGCCAGCTTCAGCGCCAACCGCGTGTTCTCGAGGGAGAGCTTCTGCTGTTCGAGCTGAGAGATCGACGCCTTCAAGGAGGCCTCGCCGCTCTCGACCCGCGTCCGCAGGTTGCGGGGATCGATCTCGAGGAGGAACTGCCCCTTCGTGACCCGCTCACCCTCGCTGACCGCCAGGTTGGTGACGCGGCCCATGGTGTCGGCGCTGATGTTGACGAGCGTTTTCGGCTGAATCTTTCCCGAGGCCGTGACGATCGACTCCAGGTCCCGCTTCTGGATCGCCTCCGTCGTGACGGCGACGGCGTCGACGCGCTGATACCGGAAATTGACGAACGCGACCAGGGCCAGGAGTACAACGACACCTGTCCCGATGAACATCTTCTTTTTACGAGTCATTCGCTATCGGCTCATGATGGCCGCGATCCCGATGGCGATCACGGCATACACGGCGAAAAGGGTTATCGCGATGGGCTGTGTCTTGCGGCGATAGAGCACGCCCAGCCCGATCGCCAGGACGATGATCCACCAGATGGCGAAGAGGTCGATGGCGCCGGCGAGCCGGCCGGCGAACGTGTCCTCCTCGAAGATGGGCAGGATTGCGCTGAGGCTCGTGGCGCTCGTCACCGCCCCCCGGAAATAGTTGATGGTGCCGGTGAACACCTGGCCGAGCGCGGAAATCACGGCGGAATGGATCAGGACGGACAGCACCTGTTTGTAGCGTGCGTCCCCGCCCATGGCCGCGTTGAACACGGCCCACAGGATGCCCGCCAGTACGGCCCACCAGATGATCATGATGAACAGCATGGAGCCTGCGGTCTGGTAGGCCGCAAAGGCGGTCCGCGCCCGCATCTGCTCGTACATCTGGTCACTGACATCGAAGCCGAAGGCCTCCATGCTCGAGACCTGCTGGTCGAGCACCGCCTGCTGGCCCGCGTCCGTGGTCATCGGCAGCGCGGCAAAGATCGCCATGATGATGGCCGTCAGCAGATACATGACCAGCCACTTCGGTCGCGCGACCACGCTGGCGAACGTGTCACGCGGCGAGGTGATGATGCCGATGAAGCGCGAGATCACGTTCATCTCGGCAGGGCCGGTCCCTGTAGGGGTGGTTTCGTTCGCCATACTCAGTTGGGTGGAAGAAAGAAAGCCACAAGGCTCCACGGAGGCCCGTGGGACGCACAATTGTACTTCAGGTACCAATACGAGGATTTCAGGGTTGAGGTTTCCGTTAAGCTGACGAGTATGTGGAAGAGGCCGAGTGTCGTCCTTGCCGTTGCCGCGCTCCTCATGGTGCCCGTGCCTGCTCTGGCACAGGCGTTCGCTTCGACGGGAACCCGGGCCGCCGGCATGGGCGGCGCCTTCGTCGGCGTGGCGGACGATGCCACCGCCATCTACTGGAACCCGGCGGGCCTCGCGGCGGGAGCGTATTTCAGCCTCGTGATCGATGGCGGCACAGCCGAGATCACACCCGACGGGTCGCTGACGGGCGCCGACGACTCGAATTTCATCCTCGGCCTGGCGATGCCTGCCCTCGGCCTTGGTTATTACCGTCTCCACGCACGGCGGTCCGGGCCGCCGGTGACCCTGGAGCCGTTCGGAACCTCGCCCCCGCCGCTGCTGACCGTCGCTCCCGAGTTGCGCGTCGACACCCTGGTGACGCACCACGGCGGTGTCACGCTCGTGCAGTCTCTTTGGCCGGGGATCGCGGTCGGCACCACGCTCAAACTGGTTCGTGGCATTGCCTCGTCGGTCCTGGTTCCGGCCCGGACGGCGGAAGAGGCGCTCGAGACGGAGGCGGCCGATCTGCTCGGGAGGGCGACGAACCGCTTCGATCTGGATGTGGGCGTCATGGCGGCCGGCGGGCCGTTGAAGGTCGGATTCACCCTTCGCAACACGACCGAACCGGAGTTCGCAACGGCAGGGCTCGAGGGGGAAATCGTCCTCGAGCGTCAGGCCCGTGCCGGTCTGTCGTACGCCGTCACGCCCGACTGGGTCGCGGCCGCGGACTTCGATCTGCTGAAGACGAAAGATCCATTCGGGGATCGTCGCGACATCGCTGTGGGGGTGGAAGGGCGGCTCACGCCTCGCATCCATGTCCGCAGCGGCCTCTCTCTCAACACCGCCGATTCGGACGACGAGGGCGACGCTCGCCGGGCGTTCAGCGTCGGCGGCAGCTTCGCCGCTCGGGCCGCCGTCTTCGTGGACGGCCACTTCACCACCGGCAACGAGCGCACCGGAACCCAGTGGGGGGTTGCCGCCCGGTTCGTGTATTAGGTCAGAACGAATTTGACAAAATTCGTCAGCCTGCTACAATCTGTGTCTCCCCAGTCAGCTCATCCCTGAAAGCGCAAATTGCGCCGCCGTCGCGGTGTCTCTTCTCAGAGTGTGAACCATGGCCGTTCGCATCGGTGAGCTGTTGCTCAAGGAAAAGCGCATCACGCCTGCCCAGCTGCAGGAGGCGCTGAACTATCAAAAAACGAACGGCGGCAAGCTGGGGCTCAATCTCATCAAGCTCGGATTCGTCAGAGAAGACGAGATCACGGCCCTCCTGAGCAAGCAATACGGCGTGCCCTGCATCAATCTCGGCCAGTTCGAGATCGATCCCGGCATCATCAAGCTCATCCCCCCTGAAACGGCGCACAAGTACCAGATCGTTCCGCTGAGCCGGTCCGGCGCGACGCTCACGATCGCGATGACCGACCCGACGAACGTGTTCGCCATGGACGACATCAAGTTCATGACGGGCTTCAACGTCGAGCCGGTCGTGGCGTCGGAGAACGGCGTCCTCGAAGCGATCACGCGCTACTACAGTTCACTTGCGGTCCGCGGCAACGGCAACAACGGCAACGGTGCGCAGGCGGGGACCGACGTCGCGAGCGTGACCTCGCTCGAGATGGTCACGAAGGCGCTCGAGGAGACGTCTGCCATCGTCGACGACGACGTCGAGGTGCTCGAGGAGCTGGAGCAGATCGACGTCGCGTCGCTCGAGCGTCAGGGGGGCGAGGCGCCGGTCATCCGTCTCGTGAACCTGATGCTGATGTCGGCGATCCAGAAGGGCGCGAGCGACATCCACATCGAGCCGTACGAGAAGGAGTTCCGCGTCCGCTTCCGCATCGACGGGATCCTCTACAACGTGATGGCGCCGCCGATGAAGTTCCGCGATGCGATCACCTCGCGCATCAAGATCATGTCGAAGCTCGACATCGCGGAAAAGCGGCTCCCGCAGGACGGCCGCATCAAGATCCGCTTTGCCGACAACGGGGCGACGAAGGAAATCGACTTCCGCGTCTCGTGCCTCCCGACACTGTTCGGCGAGAAGATCGTGCTGCGTCTGCTCGACAAGGACAAGCTGATGCTCGACATGACGAAGCTCGGGTTCGAGCCCGAGTCGCTTCGCAAGCTCGAGATCGCGATCTCCAAACCGTGGGGGATGGTGCTCGTCACCGGTCCGACCGGCAGCGGCAAGACGAACACGCTCTACTCCTCGATCTCCAAGATCAACACCCCCGAGACCAACATCATGACCGCCGAAGACCCGGTCGAGTTCAATCTCGTCGGAGTCAATCAGGTCCAGGTCCGGGAGAACATCGGCCTCAACTTCGCCGCGGCGCTCCGGTCGTTCCTTCGTCAGGACCCCAACATCATCCTCGTCGGCGAGATCCGCGATTTCGAGACGGCGGAGATCGCGGTGAAAGCCGCGCTCACCGGACACCTCGTGCTCTCGACGCTGCACACCAACGACGCGCCGAGCACGATCAACCGGCTGATGAACATGGGGATCGAACCGTTCCTCGTGGCGAGTTCGGTGAACCTCATCTGCGCGCAGCGGCTCGTGCGCCGCATCTGCACGAACTGCAAGGCCGATCACCCGCACCCGCCGCCGGCCCTCGTCGAGGCGGGTTTCACGCCGGAGGAAGCCAAGACCGTCGTGCCGAAGAAGGGGACCGGCTGCGACAAGTGCAACAACACCGGCTACAAGGGGCGCGTCGGTCTCTACGAAGTCATGGAGATCAGCGAGGAACTGCGCGAGCTGATCCTCGTCGGCGCGTCGGGTCTCGAACTGCGCCGGAAGGCGATCGACGAGGGCATGATCACGCTGCGCCGCAGCGGGCTTCAGAAGGTCATGGAAGGCGTGACGACGATCGAGGAAGTCGCGCGGGAGACGGTGAAATAACGCCCAAACTGCCAAGCACCAACTTCCAAGGAACGCGATTCGTAGGATGTGCTCCTTGGAGGTTGGCCATTGGTGATTGGAATTTGACAGAGCGTCGGCTCCGAGCCGGACGTTCATTGATGCAGACATCCACAGAATGGCTACACTGCCCGATCTCTTGAACGCACTCGTGAGCCTTGGCGGCTCCGACCTGCACATCACGACCAACACGCCGCCCCAGGTGCGCGTGCATGGGAAACTGCAGACCCTCGACCTGCCCGTGCTCGGGCCGGCTGAAACGAAGTCGCTGGCCTACAGCGTGCTCACCGACCAGCAGAAGAAACGCTTCGAGGAGACCCTCGAACTCGACTTCTCGTTCGGCATCCGCGGCCTTGCGCGATTTCGCTGCAACCTCTTCAACCAGCGCGGCGCCGTGGCCGCCGTCTACCGCCTGATCCCCGAGAACATCCGCAGCTTCCAGGAACTCGGGCTGCCCCAGGTGCTCGCGACGCTGGCCGACCGTCCACGCGGGCTGGTGCTCGTCACGGGCCCGACGGGGAGCGGCAAATCGACCACGCTCGCGGCGATGATCGACAAGATCAATACCGAACGGCGCGAGCACATCCTGACGATCGAGGATCCGATCGAGTACATCCATCAGCACAAGGGCTGCCTGGTCAATCAGCGCGAGGTGCACAGCGATACGCACGGCTTCGCCGCGGCGCTGCGCGCGGCCCTGCGCGAGGACCCCGACATCGTGCTGATCGGCGAATTGCGCGACCTCGAGACGATCGAGTCCGCGCTCCGCATTGCCGAGACCGGCCACCTCACGTTCGCGACCCTGCACACGAACTCGGCGGCCCAGACGATCAACCGCATCATCGACGTCTTTCCGTCGCACCAGCAGGGACAGATCCGGACGCAATTGTCGCTGGTGCTCGAAGGCATCGTCTGCCAGGCGCTGCTGCCCAAGGCGGACGGAACCGGGCGCGTCATGGCGCTCGAGGTCATGGTGCCGACGCCGGCGATCCGCAACCTGATTCGCGACGACAAGGTGCACCAGATCTATTCGACGATGCAGACCGGGCAGGAGAAGCTCGGGATGCAGACGATGAACCAGTCGCTGGCGACGTTGTGTCAGCGGCGCCTGATCACGCTGGACTCGGCGCTCGGCGCGTCCTCGAATCGCGACGAGCTGGAGCAGATGATCGCGCGCGGCGCCGGAGTGGTGCCGAACGCGGGCGTGGCGCGCCCGGGAGCCGGCCTGCGGCCTCAAGCGCGCGGCTAACCTCCAGGGCTCCAACGCCCAACTCCCAAGGTGATGGGAGTGGGTTCCTTGGGAGTTGGTAATTGGCCCTTTGGCAGTTGGCCTTTGGGTGTTGGCCCCTTGGGCGTTGGCAGTTGGCAGTTGGCAGTTTGGGAGTTTTCAGAGATGCCTACTTTCGCGTATTCGGGACGGACCCGCACGGGGCAGACGGTATCGGGTGAGCGTGTGGCCGACACGATGGATGCGGCCGTGGCCGCGTTGCGGCGCGATCAGATCCTGGTCACGCGCATCGATCAGTCGAAGACGAAGGCGGCAGCCGCTCCGAAGAAGGCCGCCAAGGGAGGCGCCAAGGTCCCATCCAAGAACCTGGCGATTTTCACCCGGCAGTTCTCGGTCATGATCGACGCCGGCCTGCCACTCGTGCAGTGTCTGGAGATCCTCGGCAAGCAGGAACCGCACAAGGGGTTCTCGGCCGTGATCCTGAAGGTGCGGGAGGACGTCGAAGCGGGCGCCGCGCTCGCCGACGCCATGAAGAAGCACCCGAAGACGTTCGACGCGCTCTACTCGAACATGATCGCGGCGGGAGAGGCGGGGGGCATCCTCGACACGATCCTCAAGCGGCTGGCCGTCTACATCGAGAAGGCGGTGAAGCTGAAGAGCGACGTCAAGTCGGCGATGATCTACCCGGTTGCCGTCATCGTCATCGCCGTCCTCGTGGTCGGCGCGATTCTGTGGAAGGTCATCCCGACCTTCGCGCAGCTGTTTGCCGGCATGGGCGCGACGCTGCCGATGCCGACGCGCGTCGTCATCGCGGCGAGCGACCTGCTCGTCGCGTATGGCTGGATGCTGATCGTGGCGCTCGCCGGGGTCGGATATGGCATCAAGAGCTACTACGCGACCGAACGCGGCCGCCGGGTGATCGACGGTCTGCTGCTGAAGGCCCCGATCCTCGGCGGCATCCTGCGCAAGGTCGCGGTTGCCCGGTTCTGCCGCACCCTGTCGACGCTGATGGCGTCGGGCGTGCCGATCCTCGACGGCCTCGACATCACGGCGCGCACCGCCGGCAACGCGATCATCGAAGATGCGATCCAGGTGACGCGCAGCAGCATCGAGCGCGGCGAAACGATCTCCTCGCCGCTGCGTGAGACGAACGTGTTCCCGTCGATGGTCGTGCAGATGATCAACGTCGGTGAGACGACCGGCGCGCTCGACGCGATGCTGTCGAAGATCGCGGATTTCTACGAGGAAGAAGTCGATACCGCGGTGGCGGGTCTGCTCACGCTGATGGAGCCGGTCATGATCGCGTTCCTCGGCGTGGTGGTCGGCGGCATCGTCATCGCGATGTATATGCCGATCTTCGATTTGATCTCCAAGCTCTCCTAGGCGCAGAGGGCGCAGAGCAGGCAGAGGACGCAGGGATGTTATCGTCGCTTCGGCGCAAGCTGTTGTGGCTGCTGGCCGCGCGCGCGGTGGTCGTGACCGTGCTGCTCGGGTCGGGTGCGCTCATCCAGAGCGGCGCCCCCGACACGCAGCCGATCGACACCATCGCGTTCTTCGCGGTGATCGGGGTGACGTACGCCCTGACGGTGGCCTACGCGCTGACGCTGAAGCAGGCGGAGAAGCGGCGCTGGCTCGTCGACGTCCAGCTGGTGCTCGACACGATGATCGTGTCGGCGATCGTCTATCTCACCGGCGGCATCAACAGCTACTTCTCCTCGCTCTACACGCTGCCGATCATCGCGGCGACCACGATCGAATCGCGCCGCGGCGGCGTGTTGATCGGGATCCTGAGCTGCCTGATGTACGCGGCAATCGTCGTGGCCCAGTATGCGGGGATTCCCGGCTTCGAGCCGCGGCCATCCCAGCTGCTGCCCGAACTGAACCTCGCGTTGTTCACGGTCGGGTTGAACCTGTTCGGCTTCGGCGCGATCGCCGCGCTCACCGGATATCTCGCGGAAGGCTTGCGGCAGGCCGACCTCCAGCTGCAGAAGGCGTCCGACCAGATCGAGGACCTGCAGGCCTTCAGCCGTCACATCATCGACAGCCTCACGAGCGGGCTGGCGACCACGGACATCGACGGGCGGATCCTGACCTTCAACCGCGCGGCCTCGCACATCACCGGCGTCGAGATGGCGGATGCGGTGGGCGCCTCCGCGATCGACGTGTTGAACCTGCCGCCGGAGTTCCACGCGCTCTTTGGCACCCGGACCGAGCGGCCCCGGCTGCCGCGGATCGACGTCACCTTTCGCCGCAAGGACGGCCGCCGGATCGAGCTGGGGCTGGCCACGGCATTGCTCTTCACGCACCGGGGAGAGGCGGGCTTTCTCCTGACCTTTCAGGATGTGACCGAGACACGCCGGCTGGAACGGCAGGCCCGCGTGCAGCAGCGGCTCGCGGCCGTCGGCGAGATGGCCGCGGGCATCGCCCACGAGATCCGCAACCCGCTGGCGTCGATGGCCGGATCGATCCAGATCCTGCGTCAGGAGGTGCCGTTGACCGCGGAGCAGTCGCAGCTGATGGACATCGTGCTGCGCGAGTCCGAGCGGCTCAACGAAACGATCCGGAACTTCCTCGCCTTCGCCAGGCCGCAGCGCCATGCGATGTCGAAGGTCGACGCGCGCCGGGTCGTGACCGATGCGGCGACGCTCCTCGAGAACAGTCCGGAGTCGAATCACCGGATCGCCGTCGAAGCGCCGCCCGACGCGGTCTGGCTGCAGGCCGACGAAGGACAGCTCCGGCAGATCGTCTGGAACCTGGCGACGAACGGCCTCCGGGCCATGCCGAACGGCGGCACCCTGACGCTCGCCGTTCGTGAGAGCGGCGGACCCGGCGATCCGGATGGCGGAGTGGTCGTCATCGAGGTCCGCGACCAGGGGACCGGCATCGCCCCGGAGGAACTCGACGCGATCTTCCAGCCGTTCCGGGCCGGGTTTGTCCGCGGCACCGGCCTCGGGCTGTCGATCGTGCAGCGGATCGTCGCCGACTACGGCGGGGAGATCCAGGTCACCTCGGACCAGGACACCGGAACCGCGGTCCTCGTGCGGCTGCCACGCATGACGAACGTTCGGAAGACTGCAGCTTTGGCGGAGAACGTCTGATGATGACCGACCGCGCCTGGGACACGGCGCTTCACCCACCCGCACCGGCGCCAGCCGCCCGCATTCTCGTCGTCGACGACGAGCCCGGCATTCGCGTGATGCTGTCGGCGGCGCTGAAACGGGAAGGCTATGACGTGCTGCTTGCGGCCGACGCCCGGAGCGCGCTCGACACCCTCGAGACCGGCCCGATCGACGTCGTCGTGACCGACATCCGCATGCCGCAGATGACCGGCATCGAGCTGCTCGATGCGGCCAAGCGGATCGATCCGGCCTTGAGCGTGATCATGATGACGGCGTTCGGCTCGAAGGACACCGTGCTCGACGCGCTGCGGCTCGGGGCGACCGACTACGTCGAAAAAGGGGACAAGCTCAAGGACGAACTGACGCTGCGGATCCGGAAGGAGCTGGCGCGCAAGCAGCTGCAGCAGGAGAACGTGCTGCTGAAGCGGACGCTCGGGTCATCGCACCAGTTCTCGAGCATCATCGGCGGCAGCGATCCAATGATGGCGATCTTTCAGCTGATCGAGCGGATCGCGCCGACCGCCAGCACGGTGCTCGTCGAAGGGGAATCGGGGACGGGGAAGGAACTCGTCGCGCGTGCGATCCATTTCAACTCGCCGCGCAAGGACCGGCCGTTCGTCGCGCTCAACTGCGGCGCCCTCTCGGAAACGCTGCTCGACTCGGAGCTGTTCGGGCACGTACGCGGGGCGTTCACGGGGGCCGACACCAACAAGAAGGGGCTCATCGAAATCGCCGAGAAAGGCACGATCTTTCTCGACGAGATCGGCGAGATGAGCCCGATGGTCCAGGTGAAGCTGCTGCGCGTGCTGCAGGAGCGAAAGTTCCGTCGTCTGGGAGGTACCGAGGAGATCGACGCCGACATCCGGATCATCGCCGCCACCAACCGCGATCTCTCGAAGATGGTGGCGGAAGGACGGTTTCGCGAAGACCTGTTCTATCGCGTCAACGTCATTCCTGTTCGCCTGCCGGCGCTCCGCGAGCGCCGCGACGACATCCCGGCGATCGCCGAGCATTTCGTCGCCCGGTTCGCGCAGGCCATGAGCAAGCCCATCACCGGGATCTCGGGGGATGCCATGCGCCGCCTGAAGGCGTACGCCTGGCCAGGCAACGTCCGCGAGCTCGAGAACGCGATGGAGCGGGCGGTCGCGCTGGAGGGTACGGCGACGATCCTGCCCGAGAGCCTGCCGGACGCCGTGCTGGCGGCGCCAACCACGGTGGCGGCCGCGGCCGCCCCGGAGCCGGCCCTGCTTCCGGAGGATGGTTTCGACCTCGAGGCGCACGTGGCCCAGGTGGAGCGCGAGTACCTCGCCGAGGCCCTGAAGCAGTCGAACGGCGTGAAAACCAAAGCCGCCGAGCGCCTCGGCCTCACGTTCCGCCAGTTCCGGTACTTGCTGAAGAAATACGGCGTCAAGGATTCGTAGGGAGCAGGGATGGGGAATGGGGAAGGGGGAATGGGGGTGGGGCGGAAGCTCGCACTCCGGATCTCGCACCCTGGACCCCGGACCCCGGACCGCGGACCGCGCACCGCGGATCCCGCAAAATTCTCCCTCCTCCGCCCCAATCCGTTCGTCAAATGAATAGCCGTCAACCCGGGTCAAAAAACGCCACCTGAGGTTGACAATAACTGGCCCTCGGACAAAAATTGTCACTGCGCGTTGGTGTTGGTCACATTGCGCGTCACGCCAATAAACGTAGCATCTACAAGCAGTTACGATGACGCTCCGGGAGGCGTGAGCGCGTGGCACTGCCATTGCTCGATAGAGGGCGTCGGCCGTCCGGACACGGTGTCGGGCCGATGAACACAGCCACACATTTCAGGGCGGCCATACAGGTTCTCAAGGAGCAGACGCACATGAAGGTTCGTAATCAGAAAGGTTTCACGCTCATCGAGCTGCTGATCGTCGTGGCGATCATCGGCATCATCGCGGCTATCGCCATCCCGGGTCTGCTTCGCGCCCGGATGTCGGGCAACGAGGCCTCGGCCATCGGCTCGATGCGCGCGGTCGGCAGCGCCCAGGCCAGCTACTCGGCCGGCGCCGCGCAGGGCGGCTATGCCATCACGCTGGCCCAGCTGGCCACGGCCTGCCCGGGCGGCACGCAGGGCTTCATCTCGACCGACCTGGCGACCGATCCGTCCATCAAGAGCGGTTACACGATCGCCCTGGCGGCGGGCGTCGGCTCGCAGCCGCTGACGGCCACCGACTGCAACGGCGTCGTTGGCAACTCGGCCTACTACGCGACGGCCATCCCGGTGACGGTGGGCACGACCGGCGGACGCGGTTTCGCGACTGACGCGGGCGGCTCGGTGTGGCAGGACACGTCCGGTGCGGCTCCGGCGCAGCCCTTCGCCACCGCCGGCACGGTCGCGCCGATTCAGTAGGGTTCCGTCTCCTGGTGGATCGTTTGGGGATGCTCGCGTGGCGGGCATCCCCTTTTTCGTTCAAGAGCAGGGTTCCAGGGGGTTCCAGAGGGGTTCTCGAAGGTTCCAGAGGGTTCCAAGGGGTTCTGGGTGCAGGCTCTGGATCTCCCGGTTTACCGACTCCGCGTTTACGGTCCCCGACTCTCCCGACTCCGCGGTTTCTGAACCCGGAACCAACTGGAACCTCCTGGAACCCCCGAGAACATCCTGGAACCCTCTGGAACCCCCAGGCTCTTTCCGCGAATGACTGAACTCAGGTACATTCATCGCGTGCCCCGCGAACACGGTTTCACCCTCATCGAGCTGCTGATCGTGATCGCGATCGTGGGGATTCTTGCCGCGGTCGCGATGGCGGGATACCGCCATGCCCGGATCACCGGATCGGAAGCGGCGGCGATTGCCGGGCTGGCGGCGATCAACCAGGCGCAGTTCGCCTTCTCGCAGACCTGCGGCAACCAGCGCTACTCTCCGACACTGACCGGCCTCGGGGCCGCCCATCCGGCCACCGGCGAGGCATTTCTCAGCGCCGACATGACGATGGATCCGCTCGTCAAGAGCGGCTACGTCTACGTGATGAGCGGCACGCCGGCGCCCGAGGCGCCGCAGACGTGCAACGGACTCACACCCGTGTCGAGCTACCGGGTGTCGGCGGACCCGGCGGCGCCAGGCGTCTCCGGAGTCCGGTACTTCGGGACCAACACCGATCGGGTGATCTTCGCCGACACGACTACCTTCGACGAGGACATGCCCGAGCGCGGCGCGCCCGGTCACGGCACCGAGGTAAAGTAAACTGGACCCATTCAGTGTGGCGCGGTGAAGAGCCGTGCCCGGCGTCGCCCCGGGGGGCGGCTCGAGACCATATGACTTCAAAGCACCGCACGCTGCTGCTGCTGTTCTCGCTGCTGGGACTCGGCGCGTCGATCGCCTCCAGCTACGTGCATTACAAGCTGTTGACGGACCCGACGTACGTGAGCTTCTGCGACGTCAACTCCAGCGTCAGCTGCACCCAGGCGTACCTGAGTCAGTACGGAAGCTTCATGGGGATTCCGGTCGCCCTCGGCGGCGTGATCTTTTTCGCGGTGGCGGCGGCGCTGGCGGGCTTCGGAGGGAGCAGCACCTCTCGCGCCCGCGACAACGCGGCCGGCTACATCTTCATCTGGTCGACGATCGGTCTCGCGTTCGTGATGTACCTGGCGTGGGCCTCGTATGTCGTGCTCGGCCTCTTCTGCATCCTGTGTGCGATCACCTACGTCTCGGTGGTCGCCCTGTTCATCATCTCCGGCGGTGCCACGAAATATCCCATGACGAGCATGCCTGGCCGCGCCGCGCGCGACGTTCGTACCCTCCTATCGTCCCCAGTTGCCCTGGCGATGGTCCTGGTCATCGGGGTCGGCAGCGCGGTGCTCATCGCGTCATTCCCCTCGGAGTCGTCGGCGCAGGCGGCGCAGGAGCAGGCCTTCGCCACCTACCAGCCGTTGACCGAGGCGCAACGCGCCCAGCTCGAAGCGTGGTGGGCCGTGCAGCCGACGGTCGATATCCCCATCCCGCCCGCCGCGGGGACGAAAGTGCTGATCGTGAAGTTCAGCGATTTCCAGTGTCCAGGGTGCCGCAGCGCCTACGAGGCGTTGAAGCCGGTGCTGGCCAAGTACGAAGGGCAGCCGGAGGTGCAGTTCGTCAAGAAGCACTACCCGCTCGAACCCGAATGCAACCCCGGCATTCAGATGGCGGCCCCTCACTACGGATCGTGCGAGGCGGCAGCGGCCTACGAGATGGCCAAGGGCACGCCGCACCTCGCGGAGATGGACGAGTGGCTGTTCGACAACCAGCAGACACTGACGAAAGACTCCGTCCGCCGCGCCGCCGAACAGATCGCCGGGATCACCAACTTCGATGAGCGCTATGAGGCGACCCTGGAGACGGTCAAAACCGACGCCGGGCTCGGCAAGCTGTTGAACGTCAGGTCCACGCCGACGATCTACATCAACGGCAAGATGCTGAATCCTTCGATCATGCCCCCGGCGTACTACGACGCCCTGATCGATCTCGAACTGAAGAAGGCCCAGTAGCTTCGCCGGCGCGACCGCGCCGAACGGCCAAGTTCCCAAGCTCCAATTCTCAAATTCCAGGATTTCAAAACATTGGAGCTTGGCCCTTGGGAGTTCGCGCAGCTCCTCTGTGGAAGAGCTGCGCATCTGCCGATAAGTAGGCTGATAGGACTACGTCCCCTCCCATCCGGAGGGACGACACTCCAGTCAAATTCACAATGTCTGCGATTCTCGTCGAGGATCTCACCAAGGACTACGCCGTAGGCTTCTGGCGGCGCCGTCCCTACCGGGCGCTGGACCGGCTGTCCATGCAGGTCGCACCGGGGGAGGTGTTCGGCTTTCTCGGGCCGAACGGCGCCGGCAAGACGACAACCCTGAAGCTGCTGATGCAGCTGATTTACCCGACGTCCGGTCGGGCCGAGATCCTCGGACGTCCGGTCGGGGACATCGCCGTCCGGCATCGCATCGGCTTTCTGCCCGAGAACCCCTACTTCTACGACTATCTGACGGCCGAGGAACTGCTCACCTACTTCGCGCAGCTGCTCGACGTGCCGGCGGCCGATCGCAGGGCCCGCGTGAGCAGGCTGCTCGACCGGGTCGGGATCGGGCGCGAGCGGCGGTTCCAGCTGCGCAAGTTCTCGAAGGGCATGATCCAGCGCGTCGGCATCGCGCAGGCGCTGCTGAACGATCCCGAGGTGGTTTTTCTGGACGAACCGATGTCGGGCCTCGATCCGCTCGGCCGCCGTGACGTCCGATCGCTCATTCTCGAGCTGCGCGACCAGGGGCGGACGGTGTTCTTCAGCTCGCACATCCTCGCCGATGCCGAGGCGCTGTGCAGCCGGGTCGCCATCGTGGCCGGCGGCAGGCTGGCCGCGATCGGACGCCTGGGGGAGCTGGCCGAATTCGAGGTCCGCGGCTGGGAACTGGTCGTCGGCAATCTCACGCCCGACGCGCTCGAGCGGTTCCGGCCGTTGACGACGAAGGTGACCGAGATCGGTGCGGGCCGCTACACGCTGGACCTGCCGCTCACGCAGGCCCCCGAAACGCTGATCCCCGAGATTGCGGCCGCGGGCGCGACGGTCCTCTCGCTGAACCCGCTCCGTGAGACGCTCGAGGACTTCTTCGTGCAGCGCATCACGGAAGCGGGCACCGGCGGGCGCGGAGCGGCGGAGGAGGAACATGCGCGCCGTTAGGCACATCGCGGTGAACGTGTTTCGCGAGTCGGTCCGCGACCGCGTGCTCTACAACCTCGTGCTCTTCGCGGTGCTGCTGATCGGGTCGTCGTACCTGCTCGCGCAGCTCACCGCCGGACAGGACGTCAAGATCATCAAGGACCTCGGCCTCGCGGCGATGTCGCTGTTCGGCCTCTTCATCGCCGTGTTCATCGGGATCGGGCTCGTCTCGAAGGAAGTCGAGAAGCGGAGCATCTATGCGCTGCTGTCGAAGCCGATCAGCCGTCCGCAGTTCATTGCCGGCAAGTATGCCGGGCTGGTGCTGACGCTGGCGGTCAACGTCGCGGTGATGACGGTCGCGCTCTACCTGGTGCTCGGGTATCTCTCGTGGATCGAGACGCCGGAGTTCAAGGCGTCCTGGGAGGCGCCAGGGCCGGACCCGGCGCTGCTCACCGCGATCTTCCTCATCTTCGTCGAGCTGATGCTGGTGACGGCGATCGCGCTCTTCTTCTCGACGTTCTCGAGCCCGATTCTCTCGGCGGCGCTGACCTTCGGCCTCTACATCGCCGGGAACTTCAACGCCGACCTGAAGAACTTCGAACAGGTGGTCGACTCGCGCGCCGCGGCCTGGCTGGCACGCGGGCTGTACTACGTGCTCCCTGACCTGTCGGCCTTCGACGTCAAGACGCTGGTCGTGCACGGCTTTCCGGTCGACGCCGGCTATGTCGCCGCGACGACGGGTTACGGCGCGCTGTACATCACGGCGCTGCTGCTCGTCTCGACCTACATCTTCACGAGGCGGGACTTCAAGTGAAGAAGATCGTCGCGGCCATCGTCTGCCTCACGATGGCGATTGCCGTCCAGTACACGCGTGACCGCGCCTATCCGAGGAACGATCCCGACACGCGGAAACTGCTCTACATCCAGTCGCCGGAGGCGCTGAAACGCATCGCGCTCGGCTACGACGCGCTGCTCGCGGACGTGTACTGGATTCGCGCCATACAGCATTACGGGGGCGATCGGCTCGACCGGGGCGGCGCACGACGCTACGAGCTGCTCTATCCGCTGCTCGACATCGCGACGTCTCTCGATCCGTTCTTCAACATCGCGTACCGGTTCGGCGCGATCTTTCTGAGCGAGGCATATCCCGGCGGGCCAGGCCGTCCCGACCAGGCCATCGCGCTCCTGAAAAAGGGGATCGCCGCGCAGCCGGCCAAGTGGCAGTATTACCACGACATCGCCTTCGTCCATTACTGGGCGCTGCGCGATCCGGTCGCGGCCGCGGACTGGTTCCGCCGCGCGGCGGAGCAGCCGAACGCGCCGAACTGGCTGATGCCGGTGGCCGCCGCCATGCTCACGCAGGGCGACGACCGCGCGTCATCGCGCTTTCTCTGGGAGCAGATCCTGCAATCCGACCAGGACTGGCTCCGCCGTCGTGCCGATCACGCCTTGAAGCAGCTCGACGCGCTCGATCAGATCGACCAGATCGAGGCCTTCATCGCGTCCTTGCCCAGACCGCCGGGCCAGCCCTACACCTGGCTGTGGGTCGTTGGCGCCGGCCGTCTGCGTGGAGTTCCGGTTGATCCCTCGGGGACGCCGTACGAACTCGATCCTGAAACCGGGAAGGTGACGGTGTCGCAGTCCTCGATGCTCTTCCCGTTGCCGGCACCCGTGGAACGCGGCAAGTGAGCGGCGATCCCATCGAAGTCACGATCGTCGCCCTCGTCGGGCTCGCGATCGGCAGCTTCCTCAACGTCGTCATTCACCGCCTGCCGCGGCGCGAGTCGCTCGTCAGCCCCGGCTCGCGCTGTCCGTCGTGCGGCTACGAACTGCGCGCACTCGACAACATCCCGGTCCTCAGCTACGTCGCGCTCGGCGGGCGCTGCCGCAAGTGCCGCACGCGCATCAGCGTGCGCTACCCGGTGGTGGAACTCGTGACCGCGGCGCTGTTCGTCCTCCACTACTTCGTCTTCGGGTGGACGCCGCTGCTCGCCGTGCGCTGCCTGTTTGCTGCCGCGATGGTCGCGCTCTTCGTCATCGACCTCGAACATCGCCTGCTCCCCGACGCGATCACGCTCCCGGGGATCGTCGCGGGACTGGCAGCGAGCGCCTTCCTGCCGCCAGGCTTTCTCAACGCGCTCATCGGGATGCTGGCCGGGGGCGGCGTGTTGTGGGGAATCGGTGAGTTGTACTACCGCTACGCCGGCGAAGAAGGCATGGGCGGCGGCGACGTGAAGATGCTCGCCATGATCGGTGCCTTTCTCGGATGGGAGCAGGTGGTGATCACGCTCGTGTTCTCGTCGATCGCCGGCGCGGTCGTCGGACTCATCGTGCTCGCGGTCAAGCGCGGTGGAATGAAGTACGCGTTGCCGTACGGGACCTTCCTCGCCATCGCTGCGCTCGTCGCGTCGCTCTGGGGGGAACCGATCCTCACCTGGTATATCGATCTATATCGGTATTGATTCGATCTATACCAGCGAAAATGCGCCTATAACGTTTCGCCTCGGCACATCACACATCGCCACGTCGGATCGAGTCTGGAACGTGCGTTGCTTCAGCTCGGCCGTACACGCCCGATGTTTCGATCGTCACTACATTCCGACGCACGCGGATTCTCCCTCGTGGAGTTGATGATGGTGGTGGCAGTGCTCGGCACGATCGCCGCGATGGCGATGCTGGTGTCGCCGAGCGCCATCAATCAGGCCCGTTCAGATTCCGGGCTCGCGCAGGCGGTGGAGATCGTACGCAGCGCGCGCGACCTCGCGGTCAGCAGCCGGCGCAACATTCAACTGCGCTTCCTCGGCACCAACGGCATCCAGACGGTGCGGATGGAGATCCCGGGTCCGGCGACGACCATCGTTCGCACGCTGGAACTCGAAGGACGGATGCGCATCGGGCTGGCGCCCGGCGTACCCGACACGCCTGACCTGTTCGGCAACGCGTCGGCAACGGCCTTCGGGCCGACGCCGTTCCGGATGTTCACCAGCGAAGGCACGCTGGTCGATGCCAACGGCGACGTGCTCAACGGCACGTTGTTCCTGGCCGATTCCGCCGATCCACGCAGCGCACGCGCGATTACGATTTTTGGAGCAACCGGCGCAATTCGCACATGGCAGTGGGACGGGGCCCGCTGGCAGGAGGCCTCGTGGTGAAGCCGACAGGCGAAGCCGGATTTTCGCTGGTCGAGACCGTCATTTCGATCGGGATCCTCGGCACGGCGCTCCTCAGCCTCGCAGCCTTCTTCGCGCTGGGCCTGAACCACATGGCCGGCTCGTCGGCGAGTCTCGTGGCTCGCGAAAAGGCGCGCGAAGCCGTCGAGAGCGTCCACACCGCGCGCGATACCCGCGTGATCACCTGGGCACAGATCCACAACGTCTCGCGCGGTGGCGTCTTCGTCGAAGGCGCGCAACCGCTGCGGACCCCGGGCCCCGACGGCCTGGTGAACACGGCCGACGACGGTGAGATCGAGACCGTGCTGGGAGTAGGTGCGGACAACGTGCTCGGCACCGCCGATGACGTCCGTGTGCCGCTCGGGACCTTCACCCGGCAGATCGAGATCCTCGACCTGCCCGATCAGCAGGGCGCCGTGAACGCCAACCTGCGGGAACTGCGCGTCACGATCGGATATCTCGCCGGAGGATCGCGGCGCACGTACGTGCTGACGACCTACATCTCTTCGATTTCATGACAGCCGCACGTGTCACGCCATCATCCTCGCTGAAGACGGAACGAGGGTTCACGCTCGTGGAGGTGCTCGTCGCGCTGGCGATCACGACGGTCGTGATGGGCTCGGCGATGCTGGCCCTCAGCCAGGCGACCCGCGCTGCCGAGACGGCAAAGCTGATGACGAACGTGAACGGCGGTCTGCGCACCGCGATGGACCTCATCGTCCGCGACATGCTGCAGACCGGACAGGGGCTGCCGTCGGGGCGCGTGATCCAGGTGCCGGCCGGTCTCAACTCGCAGCCGATTCGGCTACCCGGACCACCGAACACGAGTTACCAGGTCGGTGGCGTCACCGAACTGACCGCCATCATCCCGGGGCCTGGCCTCGGCCCGGCCGTGAACGGCCAGCCGACCGACATGATCACGACCCTTCAGGCCGACGGGGCGTTCGACCAGGTGCGGCTGGTGGCGCTGCCGGCCAACGGTCTCGGCATGAACGTCGATCCGTCGGTCGACCTCGATGACGGGACCGCTGACGATCTGCATCCCGGAGATCTGATCATGCTGACGAAGGGGAGTCTCAGCGCGCTCGCGCAGGTGACCCGTGTCAACGGTCAGCACGTGTCGTTCGAGCCTGGAGACTCGCTGAACCTCAATCAGCCGAACGCGGAGATGGGAACCGTCAAGTGGATCCGGAACGCTCCACCCACGACCAATCCGCCCGGCCAGTTCATCTCGACCACCGCGACGCGGATCCGCATGATCTCGTACTACATCGACGCCACCACGGATCCGCAGCGGCCGCGGCTCGTACGGCGCATCAATAACGGCCATGAGACCGCCTTCGACAACTCACTCGGCACGACCGTCGCATTCAACGTCGAGAACCTGCAGATCACGTACGACCTCGCAAACGGCGTGAGCAACCCCGCCAACGTGCGCATGGTCGCCGCGGACCTGAATGGATCCGGCGCGTGCTCGCCCGATCCCTGTTCTCCCAACCAGATCCGAAAACTGAACGTGATGCTTCGCGCCCGATCCTCGGCCCGGCTCACCGCCACCCAGCAGTTCTTCAGGAACGAATTGACGACGCAGGTCAGCTTGCGCAGCATGGCCTTCGTCGATCGCTACCGGTGATCGTATGAGGCACAGCAATCAACAGGGGATGGCCTTGATGACGACGCTGCTCGTCACGCTCCTGATGTCGGCCATCATGCTCGGGTTCGCAGCGACCATCATGTCGGACCAGAAGGCGACGTCCGCCGATCGTGACCAGACGCAGGCGTACGCGGCCGCGCATGCCGGACTCGAGAAACTGACGTCGGATCTGGCCGATCTTTTCAGGTCCGATTTCTCCCCGAATGCCGCCCAGGTCGCGGCGTTGACGACCACGCCGCCGAGCCTGACGGGATTCATGTACCAGGCGCCGGACGGATCGTCCGGATACACGATCACGTTCAACCAGGACGGCAGTGGCAACCCGGCTCCGGCCGATCCGAACGGCACCTCGATCCCGTCCGGACCATTTCAGGGCTTCAGCGGCATCATCACGCCCTACGACATCACCGTCACGGCGCGCTCGACCAATCCCACCGGCGCCGAGGTGCGTCTGCGGCGGACGCTGCAGACCGTGGCCATTCCGGTTTTCCAGTTCGGGCTCTTCTCGGAAACTGATCTCAGCTTCTTTGCCGGACCGGACTTCAACTTCGGCGGACGCGTTCACTCGAACGCCAGCATCTTCCTGGCCGAAGGGGATGGCAACGACCTCACGCTGTCGGATCGCGTGACCGCGGTCGGCGAGGTGATCCGCACTCATTTGTCGAACGGCTGGCCGACGTCATCGAGCTACAACGGCAACGTGCGAGTCCTGCGGGCGCCGAACACGTTCCGGAACCTCGCCCAGAACGAAGGGAGCCTCGTCGGAACGCTCGGCTCGGCCGAGAACGAGCCGAAATGGACCAGCCTTTCGGTCGGGACCTACGCGAGCAACATCCGCAATGGCCGCACCGGCGCGCGCCGCCTCGATCTGCCGCTCGTCTCGCAGGGAGCCGCACCGATCGACCTCATTCGCCGTCCGCCGGCGAACGAGCACGTGACCACATCGCAGGTTTACCGGCAGCGGTTCTTCGCGCAGGCGGGGATCCGGATCCTGCTGTCCGATACCGCCGAGGACCTGACGAAGCTGCCGACGGTGACAGCCACGCCGCCGGTCGCGCTCGGCAATCTGACGACGACACCCGTGGCCGGTTATGTTCCCGGCGGCTCGGTTGCGCCGTTCGCCCTGTCGGGTGGAACCGGAGGAGGCGTGTACACGAGCGCGGCGGGGACGCCGCTGCTCGGCGGATTCATCAAGATCGAGATCCAGACGCAGGCCGGGACCTGGCAGGATGTGACGCTCGAGATCCTGAACCTCGGCACGACCGGGCGGAAGCTGTCGACGAACACGCTCAACGTGCCCGCCGGCACGGGCGGATCGAATCCCTGCCCGAACGAGCCTCATCCCGATGCGGTGATCAGGATCCAGCGCGTCAGGGACGTGCCGGCCGCGGCCGGATTCACGCCCTGCGGCACGAACGGATCGGGACACCTGTCGCCAGGCGCCACCGATTACTGGCCGCTTGCCCTGTACGACACGCGCGAAGGCAACCTGCGCGACACGGTCTCGACGTCGAGCACGCAGATCGCGCTCGGCGGCATCGTGCACTACATCGAACTCGACGTGAACAACCTCCGCCGCTGGGTGACGGGAGCGATCGGAGCGAGCGGCGGCAGCGTGCGCGACGACAACGGCTTCATCGTGTACTTCTCGGACCGCCGGAACAACCGCGATGCGAGCGGGCAGGAGACCGGAGAGTACGGATTCGAGGACTTCGTGAATCCATCGATCGCCGCGGGGACGCCGAACTCGATCCTGGAGACCGGCGAGGACGTCAACGCGAACGGCGTCCTCGACGTGTACGGCCGCAATCCCGTCAACGTGCCTGCCGGCGCGCTCGCGCCGTTCGACGGATCGGCACGGCCGTGGACGACGACGACCTCGGCGACCGTCGCGCGCGCCAACCGGCACGTGCTCTTCCGGCGTGCCCTGAAGATCACCAACGGCGGGCTCGGCAACATCGTCGCGCCGGGGCTGACCGTCGCGTCGGAGAATCCGGTGTACGTGCAGGGGAATTACAATGCGGCAGCCACCGACGTGACCGCCGAACCGAACGTGGCCTGCGCGATCATTGCCGACGCCGTGACACTGCTGTCGAACGGCTGGAACGATATTCGTTCGTTCATCCAGCCCAATAATCCCGGCGGGCGAGCCGCATCCACGACCGGCTACCGGATGGCGATCATCAGCGGCAAGAACCTGTCGTTCCCCAGGCCCACATCGTGGTCGCCCTATCAGGACTTCGGCACCGATGGCGGAGCGCACAACTTCCTGCGGTATCTCGAAGGCTGGTCCGGTTCGTCGCTGAACTATCGCGGGTCGCTGGTGAGCTTCTTCATCAGCCGCCAGGCGACGGGCACGTACAAGTGCTGCACGAACGTCTACAATGCTCCGACACGCGGATACAACTTCGACGTGGATTTTCTGCTGCCGTCCCTGCTGCCTCCCGGAACGCCGATGTTCCGCGATGTCAACACGCTGACGTTCAGGCAGCTCCTGCGTCCGAACCAGTAGTGCACGTCTGAATGACCGAATCCGGCGCTCTCTTTCTCGGCCTCACCGCGATCGTGGCCGGCCTCATGGGGCTGCTCGCGTTCGCCTTCGCGAAGTTCGTTTCGGCCGCGCGGGCGGTCGGCAAGGAGCGCGCGATTGGCGCGGAAACGGCGTTGATGTCGGCCGCCGTGGAGCAGGCCGTCCAGCGGCTGCGGGAGCAGGAACGGGCGATGAAGGAGCGCGCCGAAGCCTCCGAGCGCCTGAACGAGCAGATCGTGGCGAGCATCACGTCGGGCCTGATGGTCGTGACGAGCGGACGAACCGTCCGCACCCTCAACCCCGCCGGGCGGCGCATTCTCGGCTTGCCCGAGAGCGGCGAGGGCGCACGGATCCAGGATGTCCTGCGCTCGGCGCCGCCGCTGGCCGCGGTCATCGAGGAGTGCCTCAGCACCCGCCGTCCCGTGCTCCGGCGGGCCGTCCAGATGCGCCACACGTCAGGGCAGCCCGTGCACCTCGGCGTCACCGTCTCGCCGATTCAGGCCGGCGACGATCAGGTCCACGGGGCGATCTGTCTCTTCACCGATCTCACGGCGGTCGTCGAACTCGAAGAGCAGCTCCGGCTCAAGGACAGCCTTGCGCGACTCGGCGAGATGACGGCGGGGATCGCTCACGAGTTCCGCAACGGGCTCGCGACGATCCACGGCTACGGACGGCTGCTCGATCTGGAGCGCCTTCCCGAAGACTTCCGTCCGTACGTTGCCGGGATCCGCGAGGAGACGGAGGCGCTGCGCCAGGTCGTCATCAATTTCCTGAACTTCGCCAAACCGGCGGAACTCACGCTCAGCCCCGTCCCGCTTCGGGCCATCGCCGAACGTGCCGCGGAAGAGATCCGCCCCGACGTGAGCGCGCGCGGCGGCGACGTGCACGTATCGGGTGAGTTCGAGACCGTCGAAGGGGACGAGGTGCTGCTGCGGCAGGCGATCGGCAACTTGTGCCGGAATGCCGTCGAAGCGTGCGCGGAAGCGGACGTTCCCCGCGTGTCGATCGAAGGCCGCGTCGACCGCGCGCAGAAGCTGCAGGTCATGACGATCACCGACAACGGGTCCGGTGTGAATGCCGACGTGACCGCGCGGATGTTCCGGCCGTTCTTCACGACGAAGAAGTCGGGTACCGGCCTCGGACTCTCGGTCGTCCAGAAGATCATCGTCACGCACAACGGTCGCGTGTCGGCGGAGAACGCCGAACATGGCGGGGCTCGTATCATCGTGACGCTCCCGCTCCGTTCGGCCTGACACGTCAGCGGCCGTTACCATTCGGTCAGTCGTGTGACGGTTTTGCACATGCGCCGTGCGTTCGCCGCGACCCGACGTCGTGCCGCTACGTCGTTTATCCCCTAGGGGATGCGGCGCTAACCCCCTGCTGGCGCGTGCCTTGCTGCCTTTTGGCGGCATGGGGAGGTTCGATCGTCAGGACGGGTATACCCTCATCGACACCCTCATCGTTGTCGGTCTGATCGGCACCCTGAGTGCTATGGCGATACCGGTGATTGGATCGGCATCGGCGTCCCGCCGGTTGAGGAACGACGCCGAGGCGCTCACCAGCCTCGTCTCGCTCGCGAAAATGCGTGCATCGTCGACGTTCACCCGCGCGCGCGTCCGCGTCAACACCCTGGACAACACGTACGTGCTCGAACGCTGGGACAAGACGTCGGATGCGTGGGTGATCGAAGGCAATACCCAGCGCCTGTCATCGAACGCCACCTTCACATTCGGAAGCATCTCGACCCCGCCGCCCAATACGCAGACGGTCATCACCTTGTCGCCGCAGTGCCGCACGGGTGTCGCGACCGGCAGCGGCGCGATCGGCAACACCGCGTGCATCGTCTTCAACTCCCGCGGCCTGCCGGTGGACGGCGACGGCGGGTTGTTCGGCGGGCATGCGTTCTACCTGACGGACGGTTCGGCGGTCTATGCGACGACGGTGACGGCGACGCCCAGGATCCGCCTGTGGTGGACGGGTGCAAACGCCACCAATTGGAGTCAGCAGCAGTGACACGTATCGATCGCGCCGCACGCCTGATGGGGTCGCAGAGTGGTTTCAGCCTCATCGAAAACCTGATCGGGTTGGGCATCCTGCTCGTCGTCGCGGCCGGTGCGCTGCCGGTGGCGATCCTGGCGCTGAACATGACCGAGAATCACGGCCATCTGACGGCGCGCTCGGCGGAATACGCGCAGGACAAGCTCGAGCAGTTGATGGCGCTCTCGTTCGGCGACTCGGTGACCGACACGCGCGCGTTTCCGGCGCTGCCGACCGGCGGGTCCGGTCTGTCGATCGGAGGAAGTGCCGATCCCGCCGCACCGGTCGCTCAGTACGTCGATTACCTGAACGTCGACGGCGCGTTGCTCGCGACCGGCGGGGGGGCTCCGGCCGACTGGTTCTACCAGCGCGTGTGGCAGGTCGAAGAAGCCGGCGCGGCGGACGCCAGCTGCCCGACGGTGGTGTCCGCATCGCAGATCTGCCTCAAACGAATCACCGTGACCGCGACGGTGAGGAGAGGAAGGACCGGCGGCATCATCCCCAGGGTGACGCTCGTGGCACTCAAGGCGTACCCGTTCTGAGCCCTATGGATCGATCACCTGACATCCGTGACTCCGTTCCCCGCGAACAGGGCTACACGATCCTCGAACTCCTGATCTCGATGGGGATCCTCGTGACGATCTCCGGGTTCATGCTGCACGGCTTCGTCGACATGAACCGGTTGAACCAGGAGCAATCGAACCGTTCCGAGATGCACGCGGCGATCCGCAACGTCACGGCCCTCCTGCAGCAGGAGGTCGGACAGGCCGGCCGGCTCGCGTTCCCGGCGCCGGTGTCGTTGACGGCGCCTGTCACCGCCAGCCCGACGCCCATCTCGGCGACGGTCACCTCGGTGGCGGGCATGTTCACCGGCATGCGGCTCATCGTCGGCCAGGGTGCGACGCAGGAACTGGTGACGCTCACCGGCGTGAATGCCGGTACGAACCAGATCCAGGCTGTTTTCGGGTTCGGCCATGCCACCGGCGACCGCGTCGACCCTGCGGCCGGATTCGGCTCGGGGGTGATTCCAACCACCCATGCGAATGGATCGACCGCCACGGTGCTGAAGATCCTCGGCGACATCAACGGGGACGGCAACCTGGTCTACGTGGAATACACGTGCAGCCTTGCCGAGAACCGTCTCTATCGAAACATGGTGCCCTTCGATGCGGCGGCGAAACCGGCTGTCACGGTGGAGCAGGTACTGCTCGACAACCTCATGCCCAATCCGCCGGACCCGGGCGGGGCAGTGCCCCCCTGCTTTTCGTATCAGGAGCACACGATCAGCGGCCGCACCTACGTCGTCAATGTGGCGATCATGATGACGGTCCGCACGCACGACCGCAATCCGATTACCGGTGATTTCGAAGTGGTGACGAAGGCGCTGCTGAACGTGGCTCCGCGCAACGTCTTCCACACCTGGCAGATGGAGAGTCTCGGATACGCCAACCGGATTCAACCGCTGCCGGCGACTGTCGTGAACCTTCTAAATTGACCAGAGGCATACTCGTGAGCGCCCACTCTCGATTCGATCAGCGCGGAATGGCCGTCGTGATCGCCCTGTTCATGACCGTCATGGTGACGGCTCTCGTGGCAGGCATGACCCATATCGCCAGGACGGAGACGGTCTCCAGTTCCAGTTACAGCTCCGTGTCTCAGGCGCGGTACGCCGCCGAGTCCGGCATTGCGGCGGCGGCCCACTACCTCATGTCGGACGCCTACGAGCAGGTGATGCCCGGGTCGGCCTCCGACGTGCTGACCAACTACAATCTCACCGTCTCACCCGTGGTGACGTCGGGCGGTCAGCCGATCGTCCTGTCGAGCGATCCAGACACGCCGTCCAACTATCCGCTCTCGGGCGTCGTGTCGGCGTTTCAGGCCGGCTCGAGCGGCACGCTGGACGTCGTCGACGGCACCGTGAGCTACAGCGCGCGTGCCACGCTCATCGCGATGCGACAGATCCCCGACGGCATCACCGGTGAGAACCTGACCCTTCAGACGTGGGAGATCACCGGGATCGGACGCCGCACCGCCGCGCTCGGGTCCGGTGAGGTCGAGGTGACGGCGATCATCGACCGTACGACGCGGCCGGTCTTCAACTATGCCGCGTTTGCGACGTCGGGCGGGTGCTCGGCCCTGTCGTTCACCGGCAACGCGAGCACGCGCAGCTACGACTCCCGTATTCCCGTGCCGCTGGGCGGCAGTCCGGTCACCAGCAACGATGAAGGGCACGTCGGGACGAACGGAAACCTGAGCGGTGGGGGGAGCGCGAATGTCAACGGGACCCTGTCGACACCGATGGCGGGAGTCGGTGCCTGTACGGCACAGAATGTCACAGCCGCAACCGTCGCGGGCCTCGGCACGGTCTCGGAGGGGCTGATCCAGCTGCCGCAGCCGATCGAGTTTCCAACGCCGCCAGTCCCGAACCCTGCGCCGCCGACGACGAACCTGACGATCAACGGCAACAACTGCCCGTCCGGATACGGCGGGATCTGCGTGGCGGGCGGCGGAAAGACGACGTGGACGCCGGTGGACCCGACCACGCCCGTGCTCATGGGCAACGTAACGCTGAGCGGCAATGCCGTCGTCTACCTCAAGGCAGGGACCTACCACCTGAACAGCCTGTCCATCAGCGGGAACACCCGGATCATGGTCGACTCGGCGTCGGGAGGTCCCGTCAAGATCGTGCTCGCCGGCCAGGGTAGCGTGACCAACGTGCTCGACGTCACCGGCAACGGCATCGGCAACATGACATGGGATCCGACGCTGCTGCGATTCGAATATGCCGGGACCAAGGTCATGGATTTCGACGGCAACGGCGATACGGCCGCGATCGTCTACGCGCCCAACGCGCAGGGCCGCTTCTGGGGCAACGCCGATTTCTTCGGGTCGGTGATCATGCGGCAGATGGACTTCGGCGGGAATACCAGGATCAGCTACGACCGTGCGCTGCAGTCCTCGTATCTCACCGCAGGCAATCCCGTGATGACCTCATTCAGCTGGCGGACGTTCTGAGCCGCGCGTCGAGCGCGTAGCCGAAACCGCACTCTCCAGCCTTCAGCCGCCGCGCAGGTTCTGACAACCTCGCGCGGCGCTTTCTCGCGTTCTTCGCAAAATCCTGAGTAAATCCGCGCATCTCCAGCGCGAATCGCGTCGGCGTGACCTGTGCAGTTGACGGCTGCATGCAGAACAAGGGCTTCACGTTGGTCGAGGTGCTCGTCGCGCTGGCCGTGTTGTGCGTGGCGGCGCTTGGCGGGATCCAGCTGGTCGCGGCGGCAACCGAGATGACGTCGCGGGCCGGGGTGCTCTCCACGGGCGCGGCGCTCGCCGCGTCACGCATGGAACAGCTGCGCGCGCTGCAGTTCGAGTTCGATCTCAATCGGCTGCGGCTGACGGATGTCGCGACCGATCTTGCCGCCGATCCGCCCGCCGCGGGCGGACCGGGGCTGACGCCGTCCGGTGCGGGTTCGCTCGACACGAATACACCGGGCTACGTCGATTTCGCCGATGCGCATGGCGCGTCGCTCGGCGGCGGGGCTTCGCCACCGCCTGGGGCGGTCTTCGTTCGGCGGTGGTCGATCGAACCGGTCGCCGCGAGCAGCGATCTGATCCTGCTGCAGGTGCTCGTGCGCCCGCTCGCCGATGGCACTCCGGGGCCCGGCCAGCGTGGCGCTCGCGAAGTGCGCCTCGTCACCATGCGCGCGAGGACACTCCCATGAGAGACGAACGGGGCTACACGTTCATCGAGCTGATCGTCGCGTCCGGCATCGTGATTGCGGTTTGCGCCGCCGTGCTGGGGCTGCTGCACGACGGGTTGGCAGCCACGCCGGCGCTGGAAGAGATGACCGATCTTCATCAGCGCGTGCGGGTCTCGATCGACAGGGTCGACTCGGAGATCCGCGCCGCAGCCGCAGGTTCTCCGTCTGGTTCGCTTTCGCGGTATTTCGCCGCCATCGAACCGAGGGGGCCGACGGATCCTCCTGGAACGGCTTCTCCGTCGAGGCTCACCGTCCGCTACGTTCCCCACGGCGGCGCCCACAGCCGGCTGGTGCAACCACTCGCGCCGCCAGCCCCGGTCGCCTTCATCGATACGGCGGCCTGCCCGGTGGGGACGACCGCCTGCGGGTTCAATGCGGCGACCACCGCGTTGATCTTCGACACGGCTGGATCGGCCGATCTCGTGTCGGTCGATGCGATTGGTCCCGGAGCGTTGACGATCAGCAATGTCGCCGCGGGCAGGGCGACGTACGCGGCGGGTTCAGAGGTCGTCGAGGCTCGTCAGGTGTCGTTCGTCTTCAATCCGGCCGCGCGGCAGCTCCGGCGCCTGGAAGGCGGCGGCAGCTTCGTGCTGGTCGACAACATCAACGCCGTAAGTTTTCAGTACTTCGCCGGCGGCATGAGCGGGTTGCCGCTGGCCATCTTCCAGGATGGTCCGTTCGTGGGCGTCGGGTCGATGGCATTCGACGCGGATCTACTGCGGGTGCGGACCGTCAGGGCGACGTTCCGGTTGGACACGGGCGTCGACCGGCTGCGCGGCACAGATCCGAGGTTCTTCGCGCGTCCTGGCACGGCTACGGGCCCTCGGGTGGTCCCCGATATGGTCGGGCGGATCGACGTGACGTTGCGGAATGGGAGCTGACCGATGAAGAAGCGAGACGAAACGGGAAGCGCGCTGCTCATGGCGCTGGTGCTGGCGTTGCTGGTGACCGCCATCGGCGCCGCGGTCGCGCTCGGGAGCCGCACCGAGACCGTGATTGCCGGGAACTTCCACCAGTCGCGCGAACTCCTGTATGCGGCGGAGGGAGCGATGGCGTTGACGATCCGGGAACTCGACGCGATCGCCGACTGGAACATGGTCCTGACCGGTGCTACGGCATCCTCGTTCACCGACGGAGCGGCCATCGGCAGCCGGACGCTGCCTGGCGGCACGACGATCGTGCTGTGCTGCGGCGCCGGCACGCTGAGCGGGGATGTGCAGGCGCGTGCACATGCGGGCATGAGCTGGGGCGCCGACACGCCGCAGTGGCAGATTTTCGCGTGGGGCCCCGCGCAGAACTGGCTGCCGCCAGGGCGGATTCACAGCGCCGCCTACGTCGTCGCCTGGGTTGCCGATGATTCAGGGGATGCAGATGGAAATCCTGCGGCCGATTCCAATAACAGGATCGACGTCCACGCGCAGGCCCTTGGTGTGGGCGGGGGCCGCCGTGTGATCCAGGCGACGCTGGAACGCCCTCCGGCAGCGGGTTTGCCGCCGCCACCGGGGCTGAGGATCGTCTCGTGGCGCGATTTACGGTGGTAAAATGATGACTCTCATGACCCCTCGCATCCTGCTCACGACCGTGCTGGCGGCCGCCTGTTTCGGCCCGTCGTTCGCGTTTGCGCAGCAGAAGCCGTCGCTGGGCGAACTTGCCGCCAAAGAAGCGCAGCGCCGTCAGGCGGTCAAGGGCACCTCGAAGGTCCTGACCAACGCTGATCTGCCGCGGGGGACGGCGCCACGGCCCGCGCCGCCCGCCGGAGCGGCGGGAGCGGCTGCCCCCGGAGCGGAAGCTGCCCCCGGTGCAGAAGCCGTCCCCGAAGAAGCGCAGCAGCCCAAGAAAGAGGAACCCGCCAGGGACCAGGAGTGGTGGCGGCAGCGGATGTCGCAAGCCCGCGAGGAGTTGCGCCGCAACGAAATGTTCGCCGAGGCCTTGCAGGTCCGAATCAACTCGCTCACCAACGATTTCGCGGCACGCGACGATCCATTTCAGCGGGCGAAGATCGCCGAGGATCGTACGAAGGCGATCGAGGAGCTTGCGCGGCTGAAGGCCGACATCGAATCGTCACGCAAGAACATCGCCGACATCGAAGAAGAAGCGCGGCGTGCCGGGGTCCCGCCCGGCTGGCTGCGTTGACGTCGTCGCGCGCGGCCGCACCCACCCGGATCCTGATCGCCGAGGACAAGGACTCGCTTCGGGCCATGCTGCGGCACGCGCTCGAACGCCAGGGCTACGAGGTCGTCGAGGCGACCGACGAGCCCAGCGCGATCAAGCTGCTTCAGGACGCACAACCCGCGCTCGTGCTGTCAGACCTGCGGCTTCCGGAAGGGGACGGTCTCGGGATCCTTCGCGCGTCCAAGGACCTCGACGTCGACGTCCCCGTCATTGTGATGACCGCCTACGGCGGCATCGAGGACGCCGTCCGCGCCATGAAGGACGGCGCGATGGACTTTCTCGCCAAGCCGGTCGATCCCGATCACCTGCTCCTGCTGGTGCACCGTGCGCTCGAGCAGCGGCGGATCGCGAACGAGAACCTCCTGATGAAGGAGGAGCTGGCGGTTCGTCGCGGCGCCCCGCAGATCGTTGGCGAGGATCCATCCCTGCGCAAGGTGTTCGCCGCGCTGCAGCGTGCCGCCGCCACTGATACCACCGTCCTCATCGAAGGGGAGAGCGGCACCGGCAAGGAACTGTTCGCGCGCTCGCTGCACGCGCTCAGCGACCGGGCGACGATGCCCTTCGTGGCGATCAACTGCGCCGCGATCCCCGAGACGCTGCTCGAGACCGAGCTGTTCGGCCACGAGAAGGGGGCGTTCACCGGTGCGGTCGCGCGCAAGCCGGGCAAGTTCGAGATGGCGCACCAGGGGACGCTGTTCCTCGACGAGATCGGCGACCTGCCGCTGGCGCTTCAGGCAAAGATCCTGAGGGCGCTCGAGGAGAAGCGGTTCGAGCGCCTGGGCGGCACGGCGTCGGTGCAGGTCAACGTCAGGCTCGTGGCGGCGACCAACCGCGGCCTGCGTGCACAGGTCGCGGCGAAACGGTTCCGCGAAGACCTGTTCTTCCGTCTATCGGTGTTTCCGATCACCGTACCCCCGCTTCGCGAACGTCCGGGCGACGTCGTGCTGCTGGCTCTCTACTTCGTCGAGCGCTTCTGCCGCGAGTTGAAGAAGCGCGCGCTCTCGCTGTCGCCGGAAGCGCAGGAGCACCTGAAGACGTATCACTGGCCGGGGAACGTTCGCGAGCTGCAGAACTGCATCGAGCGCGCCGTGATCCTCGCCGAAGGGGACGCGATCCAGCCGCGCCATCTGAACCTCTCCTTCGTCGAGTTCGCGCCGACGGAGGAGCCGCCCGATCCCTGGGCGGAGTTCGACTTCTCAGGAACGCTTCAGGACGTCGCCCGCCGCGGGGCCGCCGAAGCCGAGCGCCGGAAGCTTCAACTCGTCCTCGGGGACGTGAACAACGACAAGGTCCGCGCCGCGGAGCGGCTTGGCGTGACGTACAAGTCCCTGATCAGCAAGCTCAAAGAGCACCGGCTGGACTAGCGGTCGTCGCAAAGTTCGGGCGACCGCAACTTACCCCCGCAGCCCGACCGAGACGAGCGCCTCGCGCAGCTCCGCGGCGCTCACATCCGTCGCGATCTCGGTTCGGCCGATCGCCGTGGGCAGGACGAAGTGCAGCGTGCCATCGACGACCTTCTTGTCGCGCGAGACCGCTTCGACGACGTGTGCGGCGTCGAGGTCGCCGACCGGTGGGAGCGGGCCCATCTTCACGATCAACGCGTGCAGCGCGTCGCGGTCCTGTGTCGAGACGACCTGACGGCCGCGGGCGAGTTCGGCGGCCGCGAGCATTCCGTAGGCGATCGCTTCGCCGTGCCGGAAACGCCGGTACTTCGTCACCGCTTCGAGCGCATGGCCGGCCGTGTGTCCGAAGTTCAGGGTCCGCCGGAGACCGCTCTCGCGTTCGTCGGCCTGGACGACGTCGGCCTTGATGCGGCAGGACGAGGCGATCACAGGAACGAGCGCGGCCGTGTCGCGGGCGAAGAGCGCCGGCAGGTCCGCGTCCATCCGCTCGAACAGTTCGCGGCTGGCGATCACACCGTATTTCACGACCTCGTACAGGCCGGCGCGGAACTCGCGGCGCGGCAGCGTGGCGAGCAGCGCGGGATCCACGATGACCGCCGCGGGCTGGTGGAAGGATCCGATCAGGTTCTTCCCCAGCGTGTGGTTCACACCCGTCTTGCCGCCGATCGCGCTGTCCACCTGCGCCAGCAACGTCGTCGGGACCTGAACGACCGGGATTCCGCGCAGGAACGTCGCTGCCGCGAAACCGGCCATGTCGCCGATGACCCCGCCGCCGACCGCCACGATCACCGAGCCGCGATCCGCCTGCGCCCGTACGAGCGCATCGTAGATGCGGCCGATCGTGGTCAACGTCTTGGCGCGCTCCCCGTCGGCGACGAGGATGGGATCCTCGGCTGTCGCGGCGCGGAACGTGTCGCCGTGCAGGCGCCAGACCGTCGGGCTCGACACGACGAAACGGCGCCGCGCCAACTGGAGCCGGTCCATCGTGGAGGCGAGCGATGCCGCCGCTCCCGCATGAATCTCGACGGGGTAGGTCGTCGAGGAGGTCTGTACATCGATACGAACGGGGGCTGGTGTGGTGGCGGCGTGCATCGGGAGTGGATGGTAGGATAACAGGATCGATACTCGCCTGGATCCGCGCGCAGACTTCCTCATCATCGGCAGCGGGATTGCCGCGCTGCGGGCGGCCGTCGAGCTGAACGGCGCGGGCGACGTTCTCATCCTGACCAAGGCAGAACCGGAGGAAGGCAACACCGGCCACGCGCAAGGCGGTGTCGCGGCCGCTGTCGCGCCTGACGACTCCCCCGCGCTCCACGCCGCCGATACGCTCGCCGCTGGCGACGGTCTTTCCGATCCCCGTGCGGTGCACGTCCTCGTCGAGGATGGACCGCGCGAGGTGCGGGAGCTGATCGACCGGGGGGCGCGGTTCGATGTCGACGCCGACGGCACTCCCGCGCTCGCGATCGAAGGCGCGCACAGCCGTCGCCGTGTGCTGCACGCGCGTGACGCAACCGGACGGGAGATGGGCCGCGTGCTCTGGCGGCACGCATCGGCGCTCGCGTGCGTGACGACGCACGCGCATGCCCGGGTCGTCGATCTGCTGGTCGAAGAGGGACGTTGCGTTGGCGCCTGCTTCATCGGTCCGGATGGTCAGCTCCACGAAGCCCGCGCACGCGCGGTGCTGCTCGCAACCGGGGGAGCCGGACAGGTCTATCGCGAAACCACCAACCCGGCGGTGGCGACCGGCGACGGCATCGCGATGGCGTATCGGGCGGGCGCGGCCGTTGTGGACCTGGAGTTCGTGCAGTTTCACCCGACGGCGATGAAGGTCGAAGGGCAGCCACGGTTTCTGCTCTCGGAAGCGCTGCGCGGCGAGGGAGCGCGTCTGCTGAACGGGGACGGCGAAGCGTTCGTGGTCCGCTACGAACCCGCGGGTGACCTGGCGTCCCGCGATCGCGTCTCGCGTGCCATCGCGAGAGAAGAAGCACGCACGGGCCGGCCGGTGTTCCTGTCACTTCGCGAGCTGGAGCCGGCGTTCGTGCATCGGCGGTTCCCTCTGATCTCCGAGGCCTGCCGGCGCGCCGGTCTCGATCTCGCGCGGGACCCGATCCCGGTCGGTCCGGCGGCGCACTATGTCATGGGCGGCGTGTTCACCGACCTCGACGCGCGGACGACGGTACCCGGGCTCTTTGCCGCCGGTGAAGTCGCCTGCACGGGCGTGCATGGCGCCAACCGGCTCGCGAGCAACTCGTTGCTCGAAGGCCTCGTGTTCGGTGCCCGTGCGGCGCGCGCGATGAAAACGGCACGTGACGTTGCTGTGACGGCCGTTGCGGTCGAGGACGCAGACCCTGGCGTCGACACGGCATCTGTGCTGGGGGCTGACGAGGTCCGCGACCTGATGTGGCGGAACGTCGGGTTGTTCCGGCATGGGAATTCGCTCGGCGAGGCGGTCGATCGTCTCGCGAGGGCATGCGGCGCCATCACTGCAAGGATTCGGCGCCGGGAGCGATTGACTGTCGAGGAGTGGAAGCTCGCAAACCTCACGACCGTCGCGTGGCTGATCGCGAGGGCGGCGCTGCGGCGGCAGGAGAGCCGGGGAGCCCACTATCGGGACGATTACCCCGAGCGCGACGATATACACTGGAAGAAGCGGATCGCGGATCGCGCCCCGCGCACCGCGCACCGCGGGATTGACGGAGCACAGGCATGGCAGAGCACGGCGTGAAGGAGAAAAAGGGCGGCGGCAGGGAAGACGCGTTGGTGACCGAGATCACCCCGCAGTCCGAGGACTTCTCGCGCTGGTACCTCGACGTCGTCCGGCGGGCGGAGCTGGCGGACTACACGCCGGTGAAGGGCTGCATGGCGATCCGTCCGTACGGATACGCGATCTGGGAACTGATCCAGCAGGGGCTCGACCGCCGCTTCAAGGCAACCGGTCACGTCAACGCGTACTTCCCGCTCTTCATCCCGTCCGGTCTCCTGATGAAGGAGAAAGAGCACGTCGAAGGGTTCGCGCCCCAGGTTGCCTGGGTCACCAAAGGTGGCGACGAGGATCTCGCCGAGCCGCTCGTCGTCCGTCCGACGTCAGAAGTGATCATCGGGACGATGTACGCCAAGTGGATCAAGTCGTGGCGTGATCTGCCGGTCCTGATCAACCAGTGGGCGAACGTCGTCCGCTGGGAGAAGGTCACGCGTCCGTTCCTGCGGACGACGGAGTTCCTCTGGCAGGAGGGGCACACCGCGCACGAGACCGAGGCCGAGGCGCAGGAAGAGACGCTGAAGATCCTCGCGCTCTACAAGGAGTTCGCCGAAACCGAGCTGGCGATGCCGGTGGTGGACGGGCAGAAGAGCGAGAGCGAGAAGTTCGCCGGCGCATCGAAGACGTACTCGATCGAGGCGCTGATGGGCGACGGCCGCGCGCTCCAGGCGGGCACGTCGCACAACCTCGGGCAGAACTTCGCGAAGGCGTTCGAGATCCAGTTCCAGGGGCGCGACAAGAACCTGCAGCATGCCTGGACGACGTCGTGGGGCGTGTCGACGCGGCTGATCGGCGGGCTGATCATGACGCACGGGGATGACAGCGGCCTGATCCTGCCGCCGCGGGTTGCGCCCTATCAGGTCGTGATCGTGCCGATTCCGCGCGGCAACTGGCAGGAGACCGTCCTGCCGAAGGCGCAGGCGCTGCGCGACGACCTCGTGAAGGCCGGCGTGCGCGTGATGCTCGACGACCGCGAGGCCTACACGCCCGGCTGGAAGTTCGCCGAGTGGGAGATGCGCGGCGTGCCGCTCCGGATGGAGATCGGCCCGAAGGACATCGAGAAGTCGGCCGTGATGGTCGCGCGGCGTGACACGCGCGAGAAGTCGTCGCTGCCGATGGACGGGCTCGCGGCGGCCGTCGTGCAGAAGCTGGACGAGATCCAGAAAGCGCTCTACGACCGCGCGCTGAAGTTCCGTGAGGAGCACACGCAGCGCGTTTCGAGCTACGACGAGTTCAAGGCGGTGATGGAAGGGCGTCCAGGCTTCGTGATCGCCGGCTGGTGCGGCAGCGAAGAGTGCGAGGCGCAGATCAAGGCCGAGACGCAGGCGACCGTCCGCAACATCCCGTTCGGCTCAGCGGGCGTGACCGGCATCTGCGTGAAGTGCGGCGAGCCGTCCACGTCGGAGGCGTGGTTCGCCAAGGCATACTAACGTGCGACGTGCGACGTGCGGCGTGCGGGTGCTGTGTGCGGGTGCTGTGTGCGGGGTGCCACGTGCGAGTGCGGGGTGCCACGTGCGGGTGCGGGGTGCCACGTGCGTAGCACGGCACGTAGCACATCGCACGTAGCACATCGCACGTAGCACATCGCACGTAGCACATCGCACGTCGCACATCGCACATCGCACGTCGCACGTCGCACGTCGCACGTCGCACGTCGCACGTCGCACGTCGCACGTCGCACGTCGCACGTCGCACGTCGCACGTCGCACGTGTCAGCCTCCCCACCCCGGCCAGCGCGCGACGATCTTCTTCATCACCGCGCTTCGCTTCGTCAGCTTCTCGCGCTTCACGATCGCGTCGAACGCGGCCCGCAGCTGCTGCCGCCAGGCGGCGCTGGCGTCGCCCTCGGCTGCACTCCAGGCCGCCGCGATACCTTCCAGGCAGGATTCATCTCCGATCGCGTGGACTGCCGTCGTGAACGTCGTCGGTAGCGGTCCCTTTGCCCCCTCGAGCGTCTCTCTGAGGTCGTAGAGCGCGACGCGGCTGCCACGAAGGGCGAGCGCCTGGTGCAGCGCGCCGCGAACGGTGAGCCATCCCGCGCGGACGGCGTTTGCGGGGCTGTCCTGCTCGCGGACGCGACAGGCTTCGATCAGCCCTTGTAGCGTGCCGAGCGGCGCCGCGGCTGCCCGCGCAGCAACCGCATCCCGGAGGATCGACGGATCGTCCGGAAGCCGGCCATCGATGGCGTCCTGCCACACGGCGTCCAGTTCGGTCTGCTCGGTTTCGGAAGGTTGTGCGCCGGGCAGTTGCCGAATCGCGGCAGAGACAGGCTCGAGGACGTCGGCAGGCATGCCGCGGAGCGCTTCGAACGCGGCCACGCGCACGCGGCGCTCGCGTGATGGATCCAGGGCTGCGCCGACGAGCGCATCGAGCGCTCCAGCGGCGGCGTCCTCGTCCGGCGAGTCGAGCAGGGCCCTCAACGTTCCCGTGGCCGCGGCTGCGACCTCTCCGCCCTGATCCAGCCCGGAGCGTGCCACGCGAAGCGCGCGAGGATCCGCAATGGCCTCGAGCGCGCGCAGGACCCCGACGCGCGCCTCGCGTTCAACCCTCGAATACGCCGCGATCAGTCGATCAACCGCGCGCTCCCCGAGCACCGCCAGCCGCGCGACGGCAACGTCGCGGTCCACGGCGTTTTCGGACTCGAGAGATTCGATCAGCGCGCGGATCTCGGAGGCATGGGACGACTTGATCGTCATCGGACGGATTTTAGCGCGTGCGCGCGGGTGCTGAGTGCTGGGTGCTCGGTGCTGGTGCCTGGAGTGCTGGGTGCTGGTGCGGTGCTGGTGCGCGGTGCGACGTGCGCGGTGCGACGTGCGCGGTGCGACGTGCGCAGTGCTGGTGCCCGTGCTGGCGCTCGGAGCACGTTGTTCGAGGTCCAAACGAAAAAAGGCGGGGCATAAAGCCCCGCCCTACGAACACATGCCCGGAATGAGCACCAGCACCAGCACAAGCACCCAGCACAAGCACCCAGCACGAGCACCCAGCACCCAGCACCCGCACGCCGCACGTCGCACGTCGCACGTCGCACGTGCGCGCGCGAAGCGCGCGCTATCGCTGCACGCGAACGACCAGCGCCGCGCGGCGATTGAGCCGTCGCGTCTCTTCGCGCGCGTTGTCGTGCTTCGGCCGCTCCTCGCCGTAGCTCACCGTGCGCAGACGATCGGCGCCGATGCCGCGGCTCGCGAGGTAATCGCGCACCGCGTTGGCGCGGCGTTCGCCGAGCGCGAGGTTGTATTCGGACGTGCCGATGTTGCAGGTGTGGCCTTCGATCTCGAGCCGCAGCTCCGCATTCTCCTGCAGCGCCGTGATCGCCTCGTCGAGCGCGCGCACGGCCTCCGGACGCAGCGAGTAGCGGTCGAAGTCGAAGTGGACGTCCTCGAACACGATCTCACGCTCCGCCGGGCGGATCACCTGGATCGTCACTGCATCCGTCGCCGTCGCTCCGCGCGAATCGCGGACTTCGACGGTCACGACCACCGGACCTTCCTGCATCGGCGCCGTCCACGGGGACTGGCGGTCGCTTGGAGCCGTCAGCGTTCCCGCAGCGGCGCTCCATCGATACGTCAGCGCGTCACCGTCGGGATCCGTGGCATCCGCGGTCACCGTGGACGTCTTGCCGATCTCCACCGTGCACGGTTCGCAGCGGGCGCGCACCGTCGGCGGACGATTGGCCGCCGGTGGCGGTGGCGGCGGTGACGGCGGCGGTGGGGCGACGTACACGCGCACGCCGGGGTGATAGCCGAGCCTGAACTGGAACCCGACGGCGTCGCCGGTTTGGCTCTCATAGCCGCTCAGGTCTTCGCGGCTGTTCAACCGCAGGTTGTAATTGATGCCCGCGCCGGCGAACAGCCCGTTGCGACCGATCCAGGTGAGCCCGAGCGTGGCGTTGATCGGGCCGTTCTGGAGCGAATCGACGGGGATCGTCTGCGTCTGTGCGCCGGTGAACCGCACCGCATCGTCGAAATACTGCTCGCCGTGAAGTTCCGCGGTCAGCCGCAGGTTCTTGCGCGTCGGGAACCCGGCGCCGAAGCCCCAGCGGAAGCCGTTCTGAAGATCGTAGAGATCCGGATCGCCGCGGAAGATGACGCCGCCGAAGCCGGAGAGTTCGACGCGCTCGTTGAACTCCTTGCTGACGATCGCATCCAACGCGAAATCCGCCTTGCCGGTGCTCGCGCCATCGTCATCGCTCCCGGTCGGCAGCTTGACCAGGCCGCGCAGGGCGAATGCCGCCGGCTGCTGACGGTGCTGCGACGTGAGGTTGAACTTCGCACCAACCCAGAGATCGCCGATCTGGTTGCCGCTCCACCCGCTGTTCACGTGCGGGTATTCGTTGACGACGCCGCCGAAGTTCTGGGACGTCGGAACGAAGAGCGGTCGCAGGTCGCGGTCGATCCGGGTGACGGCCGTGAACGAACCGAAGAGTTCGACCCGGTCCGCGAGGCCGACGCCGAACGTCACCGGGAATCGCGAGACGTCGGTGAAGCCCTGGTCGTAGTCGAAGTTGACGCGATACGCGCTGAGCGACCAGTTCTTCGCCGGGAGGATCTCGGCGGTCGGTACGAACCAGAGGCCGGTGTCGCCGGAGGCGGTCGTCGTCGCCGGACGCGTCTCGACCGTGGCGGGCGGCTGAGCACTCTGGGTGTTCGTGCCGCTGGTCTGAGCGAAGGCGGGCGTCGCTGCGCAGACGAGCGCCGCAAGGGATCCCGCGAGCTTTTTCATGTCCATCGAATCCTCAGTGATCCGGCCGTGCGGTCGACGGTGAACGCAGAGCGGACCACCTCAGCCATTTTAAGACAAAAAAGTCACCGATCGATCCGATTTCAGGACAGAAAGTGTCGTCGGCGCGCCCTGGTGGGATGGTAGATGGAAGATGGCAGATGGTAAACAACCGGACTCGGGGCTCCTGGCAGCGAATCCGATTCTTTACCATCTACCATTTTCCATCTCCCATGCTCAGTCTTCGTCAGAGCTGGACTTCTTGCGAGGGGCGACGGCCCAGGCGATGAGGATGCTGACGCCGTACAGCCCGAGCATCGGTCCGGCCATCAGCGCCTGCGAGACGACGTCCGTGCCAGGGCTGATCACCGCGGCGATGATGAAGATCACGAGAACGGCGTATTTCGTGTTCTTCGCCAGGAAGCCGGCCGTCACGACGCCCATCCGCGCGAGAAAGAACACGAGTGTCGGCATCTGGAAGATCAAGCCAAACGCCAGGAGCATCTTCACGTAGATCGAGAACGCGTCCCCGATGTTGGGCAGGAACGTCATGTACTCGTTTTCCCAGCTCTTGAAGAACGCCCACGTCCACGGAAAGGCGACGTAGTGCGAAAAGGCGGCACCGGTCAGGAAGAACACCGTGCAGAGGAAAACGAAGGGCACGGCGAAGCGCTTCTCATGCGCATACAGCCCGGGCGCGATGAACAGCCAGAGCTGATAAATGATCAGCGGCGACGCGATCATCAGTCCCGCGAGGGCGCCGATCTTCATCATCAGCATGAAGGGCTCGAAACCCTTCGTGAAAATGAAGCCCAGATCGGTGCGGCCGAGCGCCTCCCGCAGCGGAACGAAAATGAACGCCTGGATCCGGCCGACGAAGATGAACGCGATGACGCAACCGGCGAGTAGCGAGTAGACCGAATAGATCAGCCGCTTGCGCAGCTCGTCGAGGTGCTCGAGAAACGACATTCGAGCGCCATCGTCGTCCTCCTCGTCGAAGGTTTCTCTGTCGGTCAGCGTGATGCCGGATTCGTCGTCGTCGTCCTGACGCCGTGGGCTGGCGTTGGGAAAGGGGACGAGCGCCATGTGCGGTTACGCCTGCGGGTCACCCTTCGTACGCGGGACGACGTCGTCTGGCGGCTCGGGGTGGGCGGCCTGGGCGGGCTCTGGCGCGCGCGGCTTTTCGGTGGACCGTTGATCCTCGAGACGGATTTCTTCGTCCAAAGTATGGCGCAGCTCGTTGGACGCCCGCTTGAACTCGTTCAGGCTGCGACCCAGCGAACGGCCGAGCTCGGGCAATTTGCGGGGACCGAAAATGATGAGCGCGATCGTAAGGATGATCAGCAGCTCGGGAACCCCGATTGATCCGAACATAAGTTAAATCCTTGCTGAAGCTGCGTTTGAGAATCCCGACCGCGCGGCCGCGGTCCTCGTCGAATTATACGAAATCGGCCCCCTTGGGGCCAAGCGCCGGCTCGCCGTCCGTCCCCGGAAGTCGTTGCGAGCGTGGCACTTGGAATGCTAGGATGCCCCATATGCGCAGTCCGCGTTTTCTTCCGGCCGCTCTGCTGGCGGTCCTCGTTTCATCGGCAGCCGGCGGCGTGTTCGGGAGCAGTGGCGCGGCGACGCAAGACGAGCTCCTTCAGCATTATCGCGTCTATACGCAGGCGCTCGAGGCGGTCCAGCGTGAGTACGTCGAACCGCTCCCCTCGGAGCAGCTGGTTTATGCGTCGATCGATGGACTGCTGAATACCCTCGATCCCCATTCGAATTTCTTCAAGCCCCGCGACTACGCAGCCATGCGCGAGCGGCAGCAGGGCAGCTACTACGGCCTCGGCGTGACGATCGCTTCGATCGACGGCGACATCACGATCCAGTCGATCTTCGAGGGATCTCCGGCCTACAAGCGCGGCATCCGCCGCGGTGATGTCATCGCCAGGGTCGAAGGGGAAGACATGAAGGGCTGGACGACCGAGCAGGCCGTCCGCCGTCTGAAGGGGCCGAAAGGCACCGCCGTCAATATCTCGATCAAACGGCGCGGCGTCGACGAACTGATCGACATGGAGGTCGTGCGCGACGAGGTCAACATCACGACCGTTCGCGGCGCCTTCATGGTGGACAACCAGACCGGGTACGTGAAGCTCGCGGAGTTCTCCGAGACGTCCGATCGGGAGCTTGGCGCCGCGCTCGAGGAGCTGAAATCCAAGGGCATGAAGCGTCTCGTGTTCGACCTGCGCGACAACCCCGGTGGTTTGCTCGACCAGGCGATCCTCGTATCGAACCGGTTCCTGCCGCAGGGGGATCTGATCGTCTATCAGCGCGGCCGGGCGCCGAACTCCGACCAGGAGTACCACGCAACCGAGAAGAGCGCGTACACGGACCTGCCGGTGGTCGTGCTGGTGAACCGCAACAGCGCGAGCGCCTCCGAGATCGTGTCCGGCGCGCTCCAGGACCACGATCGCGGCCTGATCGTCGGCGAGACGACGTTCGGCAAGGCCCTCGTCCAGTCGGTCTATCGGATCAGCGAGAACGCCGGCGTCGCGGTCACGACGGCGCGCTACTACACCCCGAGTGGCCGGTTGATTCAGCGTCCCTGGGACGGTAGCTTCGACGAGTATCTGACCTACTCGCTTCGCGAGCAGACCGACGAGAAGAACCGCTCGAATGCGGACTTGAAGTACACGGACGCGGGCCGGAAGGTGTACGGCGGCGGCGGGATCGAGCCCGACAAGTTCATGGCCGGACCGATCGAAGGCTTCACGCCGACCAGGTTCGGACGGCTTCTGTATTCCCGCGGGATGTTTGCGCAGTTCTCTGACGGGTTCACCGCCGAGGGCGATACGCGTCTGGCAGCGGCGAACAAGAACCGCAAGAAGATCGCGCGTGGGTTCACGATCACCGATCAGATGATCGGGGACTTTCGTAAGCTGGTCGAATCGCAGCGCCTCAAGATCGACGAGGAGGCCTTCACGCAGGATCTCGAGTTCATCAAGGCCATGATCCACTACGAGATCGACGTGGCCCTCTTCGGCGTCTCCGAGGCCCGGCGAAACCTGGTGGCGAAGGATCCGCAGGCGCAGTTTGCGCTGCAGCAGTTCCCCGAAGCCGAGCGCCTGGCGAAGCTCTCGAACGCTACCCCGGCCAAAGGAGGTCAGTAGGGCTTTGGCCCCATATTTTGGGGCGGGATTTAACGCTTGCCCTAGGTATGGGGGCTTGTTAGACTGACGACCGTTTCCCGCGCCAGGGGCCATCCCGCGTTCCGCGGGGTGTGGCGGCGGACGAGCGGTCTTTTGTTACCTCTTCAACTTCAGGCATTTCCCAGCTGCTTTCCCGGCCGGGGCTCATGGCCCACGCTGGGCGCAGCTGTTTTTATTTCCAGATCGACACGGGTATCTGAGGACAGACCATGCGATTGAACCGTATTGAAATTGCCGGCTTCAAAAGCTTCCCCGACCGCGCAGAACTGACGTTCGACGAAGGCGTCACCGCCATCGTCGGGCCGAACGGCTGCGGCAAGAGCAACGTGGTCGACGCGTTGACGTGGGTCCTGGGGGAGCAGAGCGCGAAAAGCCTGCGCGGCGATCGGATGGAGGACGTGATCTTCGGGGGCAGCGACGCCCGCAAGCCGACCGCTGCGGCAGAAGTTCGACTGAAGCTGTCAGGGGTCGCCGCCCGTGTGCCGTCGGGCCGTGACGGCGGTGGAACGCGTCCACTGACCGCCGGTCCGGGCGCCGAGTTACTGGAGGGCGGCGTTGCGGTGGAAAGCGCGGTGGCCGTCGAAGAGGAGCCGCCGCTCATCGTCCGCGACGTGGAATTGATGCGGCGCCTGTACCGGTCCGGTGAAAGCGAGTACCTGATCGACGGTGAGAACTGCCGGTTGCGCGACGTGCAGGACCTCTTGATGGACGCAGGCCTGGGCGTGAAGGCCTACGCGGTGATCGAGCAGGGGAAGATCGGGCAGATCCTGAGTGCGCGTCCGACGGATCGCCGTCAGTTGATCGAAGAGGCGGCCGGCGTGACCAAGTACAAGAGCCGCCGCCGTCAGGCGGAGCTGAAGCTCGAGGCCGCGCAGCAGAATTTGACCCGCGTCGACGACATCATCTACGAGGTCGAGAAGCAGCGCGGGACGCTGAAGCGGCAGGCCGCCAAGGCGCGCCGGTATCGCCGGTTGCGCGACGAACTGCGCCGCTGGGAGAAGGTCCAGTTCGCAAAGCGGTACCGCGTCCTTGGCGAAGCGATCGAATCGGCCCGCACGAGGCTCGCCGATGCGCGGGAACGCGAGACCGCGGCGGCCGCGCATGTCGCCGAAGTCGAAGCGACGCTGGAACGCCTCCGGCTGGAGCTGGCCGAAGCCGACTCGAAGACCACCGCGGCTCGCGAGGCGGCCCATCAGCGTGAACTCGAGATCGGCCGCCTCCAGCAGCAGATCGCGTTCGACAAGCAGCAGGTCGAAGGCCTGACCAGGACGGCTGCGGAGATCGCACAGGAACTGGAGACACTGGAGGCGCGCCGTGAGCCCGCCCGCGTGGAGCTGGACGCGAGACGCGAGGCGCATGCCAGAGCCGTGGCCGAGAAATCGGAGGCGGCAGACGCGATGAAGGCCGAGGAATCGGCCTATGCGGAGCTTCAGCGCGGGATCGAAGGTCTCGAATCCGACGTCGAAGCCGCCCGCAGCGAGGTGTTCGCCGCGGTGAACGCCGCGACTGCTCTCCGGCATGCGATGGCTCACGCCGCATCGGCGCGGACGCGCATCACCGATCACCTGAACAAGCTCGAGATCGAGAGCGCCGACCTTCGCGTCGAGGCGGAACGCGCCGCGCAGGATCGTCTGAGCGCCGAGGATGCCATGGCTCGCGCGCGTGAGGCCATGGAGACCCTCCGCGTGGACCGTGCGATGCGCGAATCCGAACTGGCCGGCGCACGCGCGGACCGCGAAGAGCGCACGCGCGAGTTCCGGGCGAAGGAACACGAGCTTGCCGGTCTGCTCGGCCGTTTGAAATCACTCGAGGAACTCGCGGCGGCGCGTGCCGAGTATGGCGACGCCGCCCGATTGGTCCTGGCCGAGTCGCAGGACGACGTGGCGCAGATGGGATCGGTGGCCGACTTCCTCGAAGTCGAAGCCGGCTACGAACGGCCGGTCGAAGACTGCCTCGGCGATCTGCTCCAGCACGTCGTCGTTCCCACACACGAACACGCGGAGGCAGGGCTGCGGTTCGCGCGGGGGCAGGACGCCGGGCGTGTCGGCTTTCTCGTCGCCTCGGCAACCGATGCGGCGCCGGCGGCGGTCCCCTTCGAGGGGCTCGTTCCGCTCACCCAGGTGGCGCGTGTCTCCGGCCCGGCGGCTGATGCGATCCGGGCCGCGCTTGCCAGCATGTGGATCGCCTCGAGCCGCGAAGCGGCACGCGCCGCGGCCGCGATGACGGCAGCGCCCATCGCGACGCCCGAGGGGGACGTGTTCCGCGGGCTGCAGGTCGTCCAGGGAGGCGCGCGCACCGAGGCGCGCGGCATCCTCACGACCAAGCGCGAGATCAAAGAGCTGCGTGAACGGTGTGAGGCCGAGCGCGAGGTCGTCGAGCGCATGCGCGGTGAAATCGCGAACCTCGATGTGGTGATCGCCGCCGCGGAATCGGCGATCCTGTCGCTGCAGGGGGAACTGCACCGGCAGGAAAAGGCGATCGTCGGCTTCGAGCTGCAGGTGAACGGCTCGCGCGACGCGGCCGACCGCGTCAACCGGAAGCAGGACCAGATCGCCAACGAACGACGGACGGCGGAAGAGGAGCTGCGCGCTCAGGAGGCCCGTCACGACGAGGCTCGCGAGTCGATCGCGAGGATCGAGGCGGACCAGCGCACGGCCGATGAACAGTTGAACAACGCCCAGCGGAAGCTGTTCCAGGCACGCGAAGCGCTCCAGGCGCAGGGAGAGAAGACCGCCGAAGCCAAGGCTGCGCACGCCGCGCTCGTCGAGCGCGCGGGCGGCCTGGCGGTCGAGATCTCGCGGCTCGAAGAGGCTTCACGCGAGCTTCAGATGCGGGTCGAACGCCGCCGCGAGGACCTCGAACGCACCGAGACTCGTCGCCGCGAGCTGGGCGAGACGATCACCGAATCCGAAGCCCGCCTGGACGCCGATCTCCGCACGTTCGACGAACTGCGTGAGGACGTCCGCGTGGCCGACGAGCTGTCGCAGGAGCTGCGCGGCACGTTCGAGTCGCAGGAAACCGTGATCCGGGAGGCGCGCAGGGGCCTCGAAGGGATCCGAAGCGAGGTGGCGCAGTTCGACGTCGCGCGGGCGACCGCCGAATCTGACCTCGCGCACCTGGCGAGCGTCTGTGAGGAAGCCGTCCAGGCGACGCTCGATGAGGTCAGCGCCGAAGTGGAGGCGCTCGAGCGGGAAGGGCTGCTCGCGAGCCCGAAGCCGGTCGACGACGCGCCCGAAGCCGCGGAAGTCGAGGACGACGGCGGCGTTGTGGCGGAAGAAGCGGAGCCGAAGGAAGCGGCCGTCGACGCGAAGGTGATGACCCCCGACGAGATGGTCGCCGATCTCAAGGCGAAGATCGAGAAGATGGGGGCCGTCAACATGATGGCCATCGACCAGTTCGACGACCTCGAGTCGCGCCATACGTTCCTGACGGCGCAGCGCAAGGACCTCGTCGACTCGATCGCGGCCACCGGCGAAGCCATCAAGAAGATCGACAAGACGACGAAGGAGCGTTTCCGCGAAGCGTTCACCGTCATCAACCAGAACTTCGAGGGGACGTTCACGACCCTGTTCGGCGGCGGCAAGGCGGGGCTCGTCCTGCTCGACGAGACCGATCAGCTCGAAAGCGGGATCGACATCATCGCGCAGCCGCCAGGCAAGCGGCTCCAGAACGTCCAGCTGCTTTCGGGCGGCGAAAAGGCGCTCACCGCGATGGCGCTGATGTTTGCGATCTTCAAGTACCGTCCGAGCCCGTTCTGTCTCCTCGACGAGATCGACGCGCCGCTCGACGACGCGAACATCGGGCGGTTCGTGGAGATGCTCCAGGGGATGAACGACCACACGCAGTTCATCCTCATCACGCACAACCGCAAGACGATGGAGATAGCGAATCGTCTTTACGGTGTGACGATGGAGGAACCGGGCGTGTCGAAGTTGATCTCGATCCAGTTGAACTGACGCTGATTGGGGAACAGGGAACAGGGATCAGGGATCAGGGAACAGGGAACGGGGATCAGGGAATAGGGAACAGGGAATAGGGAATAGGGAACAATGAACGGGAATTTGGTCTTGGTCTTCGGGATCCCTGTCCCCTAATCCCTGATCCCTAATCCCTAATCCCTGATCCCTAATCCCTGATCCCCGATCCCTGATCCCTGATCCCCACACGCTTCACTCCCGTGAACGAACCGAAGTCCTCCCGCTACCACCGGCTGGCGCGCCGTGCGGGACTCGTCTCGCTCGCTCTCACGACCGGCCTGCTCGTGCTGATGGCCGCGGTGCAGCCCGGTTGGCCTGTGGTCATGTATGCGCTGATCTTGACGGCGCTGCACGAGCTGATCACGTTCCCGGTCTCGTGGTATCGCGGATTCCTGCTCGAGCAGCGCTACGAACTGTCGTCGGAGCCGTTCGCCGCGTGGTTCCGCGATCACCTCAAAGGGTTTGCACTGGTCTCAGTCTTCTCGGGTGCTATCGCGTGGGGCGTCTATCGCCTGATGGCGGCGAGTCCGCGGTGGTGGTGGGTCCTGGCGGCGGTAGCCGGCACGCTGGTGACGCTGCTGCTGGCCCGGTTGGCGCCGGTCATCCTGTTGCCGCTCTTCTATCGGTTCACGCCGCTCGAGCGGCCCGCGCTGCAGGCCCGGCTGATGGCGCTCTCGGAGCGAGCCGGCGTGCCGGTCCTCGGCGTGTTCGAGTGGGGCCTGGGCGAGAAGACGCGCCGGGCGAATGCGGCGCTGGTGGGGTCCGGCAGAACGCGCCGGATCCTGCTGTCGGATACGCTGTTGTCCGAGTACAGCGACGACGAGATCGAAGTGATCCTCGCGCACGAACTCGCGCATCACGTCCATCACGACATCGGCAAGGGGATCCTGCTGGAGTTCGCGCTGCTCCTGGCGTCCGGGTTCGTGGCCGCGACCGTGCTGAACGCGGCCTGGGCGCAGATCGGTCTTCAGGGTCCGGCCGATCCGGCCGGTCTGCCGGTGCTGGTCCTGGCCGCAGGCGCCGTGATGCTGGCGGCCACACCGCTGGTGCTCGCGTTCTCCCGCGCCAACGAACGCCGGGCGGATGCGTTCGCCATCGAACTGACGAAACGCAACGGCGCGTTCGTCAGCGCCATGCGGCGGCTGGGGGCCCAGAACCTGGAAGAGGAGCGCCCATCCGCCGCCAGCGTCTGGCTTTTCTACTCACATCCCCCGATCGAGGAGCGAATTGCCGCGGCGCGTCCGCTTCGCTGACCGCGCCTCGTCAACTCCCAACTCCAAACTCCAAACGCCAAACGCCAAACGCCAAACTCCAAACTCCAAACTCCAAACTCCCAGAATTGCAGCGCATTGGAGTCTTTGAAGTTTGGAGTTTGGCGTTTGGAGTTTGGAGTTTCCTATTTCACCACCAGTTCGCCGCGCATGTTCTTGCAGCGTTCGTCGAGCGTGAGGCTGCAGTAGAACGTCGCGTTGCCGGTGGCGCGGAACTCGAACGTGACCGTCTGCCCCGCGCCGGCGCGTTTGGCGACGCGGTACGGCCCGTCCATGTTGAAGCTGTGCGGCATGTCGACCGCCGTGAAGGTGACCTTCACGATGTCGTCCTTCTGGACTTCGATGCGGGCAGGGGAGAACGCGAACTGGTCGCCGCGGACGGTGACTTCACGGATGGCGCCCTGGGCGACGGCGGATGGTGTGCCGAGAATCGCGGCGGCAGCCGCGACCCCGGCAACGGAAGCGATACCCAGCAAGGTTTTGGTCACAAGCAGGTCCTTAACCTCTTAGACGGCCCCCCGCCGGGCTCGGTTTGTACCGCAGCTGAGCTTCGCAAATCACGGGGGCGCTCACCCTCTCCGCGTGGCCGATCCTCCCGGGGCTCGCTCCTGTAGAATCAACAACTTACGAAAAAGGTGAGTGTCCCCTTTTTGCCGGGGGGCCCCCGTTTTGCCGCGGCCCCTTTTTGCCGGCGGGCTTACTCGGACTTGCGGTCGCTGCCGCTCTTGGCGGCGCCGGCGGGCTGCTTGCCTTCTTCGGGCGTCAGCAGCGCCTTGCGGCTCAGACGGATCTTGCCGGAAGGATCGATGTTGATCACCTTGACCATCACCTGTTCCCCTTCCTTCAGCTCGTCTCGCACGTCCTTCACGCGGTAGTGCGCGATCTCGGACACGTGCAGCAGGCCGTCGACGCCGGACATGATCTCCACGAATGCCCCGAAGTCGGTGATCCGCTGGACCCGTCCGAGATACGTCTTGTTCAGTTCCGGCGTCGCGGTCAGCTCCTGGATGATCTCGATCGCCTTCTGCGCCGAGGCCTCGTCGGCCGACGCCACGTTCACGCGGCCGTCGTCCTCCACATCGATCTTCACGCCAGTGCGCTCGATGATGCTGCGGATCATCTTGCCTCCCGGTCCGATCACGTCGCGGATCTTGTCGACCGGGATCCGGATCGTGACGATGCGGGGCGCGTAGGCCGAAACCTGCTTCCGCGATTCGGCGAGCGTTGCCAGCATCTTCTCGAGGATGAACATCCGGCCGCGATGCGCCTGTTCGAGCGCCTGCCGCATGATCTCCATCGTGATGCCGGAGACCTTGATGTCCATCTGCAGCGCGGTGATGCCGTTTGCGGTGCCCGCGACCTTGAAGTCCATGTCGCCGTAGTGGTCCTCGGCGCCCGCGATGTCGCTGAGGACGGCGTACTTGCCGCTGGTCTCGTCCATGATGAGACCCATCGCGACACCCGCGACCGGCGCCTTGAGCGGCACGCCGGCGTCCATCATCGCCAGGGTTCCGCCGCAGACCGACGCCATCGACGACGAGCCGTTCGATTCGAGGATGTCGGAGACGATCCGTACTGTGTAAGGGAACTCTTCCTCTGAGGGCATCATCGGGAAGAGCGCGCGCTCGGCGAGGGCGCCGTGGCCGATCTCGCGGCGGCCAGGACCGCGCAGGAACTGCACCTCGCCAACCGAGAACGGCGGGAAGTTGTAGTGGAGCATGAACCGCTTCCACTGCTCGCCGTCCATCGTCTCGATCTTCTGCTGGTCCTCAGCGGTGCCGAGCGTGGCGGTGACGAGCGCCTGCGTTTCGCCGCGCGTGAACACGGAGGAGCCGTGCGTCCGGGGGAGGACCCCCACTTCGATCGTGATGGGACGGATCTCGTCGAAGGCGCGGCCGTCCAGCCGCTTGCCGCGCTGGAGCGCCTCGTCGCGCATGACCTTCTCTTTCAGTTCCTTGAAGATCACCTTCGCGTCGCTGCGCCGTTCGATCTCGGCGTCCGGGATGCTGGCGATGAGGTCCGCGAGCACCTGGTCCACCGTGGTGTAGTTGGTCAGCTTGTCCTGGATCCGCATCGCGTCGGCAAGCGGGCCGTAGGCCTTCTCTTCGACCTCGCGATAGAACTCGGTACCGATCTCGCGCGGCTTGACGACCGTCTTGGTCTTGCCCGCCTGCGCGGCGAGCGCCTCGATCCCCGTGATGATCTCGCGGATCGCCTGATGGGCGCGGTCGAGCGCCTGGACGACTTCCTCTTCGGAAACTTCCTTCGCCCCGGCTTCGACCATCACGATGGCGTCGCTGCTCCCGGCAACGATGAGGTCGAGCCGGCTCTCGCGACGCTGCGCGAAGGTCGGGTTGATGATGTATTCACCGTTGACCAGGCCGACGCGGACGCCGGCGATCGTGCGCGTGAACGGGATGCTCGAAACGGCGAGCGCGGCCGAGGCGCCCGTGATCGCCAGCACGTCGGCATCATTGTCGTTGTCAGCCGAGAGGACGAAGGCGATGACCTGCGTCTCGTGGCGCCACCCCTGAGGGAAGAGCGGGCGGATCGGCCGGTCGATGAGACGGCTCGTCAGCACTTCCTTTTCGGTGGGCTTGCCTTCGCGCTTGAAGAAGCCCCCTGGAATCCGGCCCGACGCGTAGGTGTATTCCTTGTAATCGACGGTGAGGGGCAGAAAGTCGATGCCTTCGCGCGGGCTGGCCGCGGCGCAGGCGGTCACGAGGACCATGGTGTCACCGGAACGAACCACGACGGCGCCATCGGCCTGCTTGGCCAGGCGCCCGGTTTCGATCGAGATCGTTCGTCCGGCGACGGTGATTTCACGTGTGTGCATATGTCTCTTTTCTTGTGAGCTGCGCCAGCTTTCCTAGTGCTTACGCGTGTCCGGCTATCGGTCGCTTCGCGTGCCCGGCTTTTGGCTTCTGGCTTCCGGCTTTCGGCCTGTATTGATTGCTGGGTACGGGGTCGAAATTGGAGCAACCAACTCCGATCAGTACTGGCCAAGAGCCGAAAGCCGGCAGCCGGAAGCCGTTCTTTTACTTGCGGATCCCCAACCGCTTGATCAGCTCCGCGTAGCGTTCCATGTCTTTCGCTTTCAGGTAGTCGAGCAGGCGACGACGCTGGCCAACGAGCTTCAAAAGGCCGCGGCGAGAGTGGTGATCCTTCGCGTGGGTCTTGAAGTGTTCAGTCAGGTAGTTGATGCGCTCGCTGAGAAGGGCGACCTGGACTTCGGGGGAACCGGTATCGGTGTTGTGGGTCTTGTAGTTGCCGATGACTTCGCTTTTGCGGTCCTTGCTGAATGCCACGCTGTACCTCCACGAACGGCCCAGAGATCAGCGCCGCATTGCGCTGCACCAGCCCGCCGTCAAATCAAGTAGGCTCAATATTTTACACCAGCACGACGGTTGGCCGCAAAAGCCCGTCCGCCCCGGCCTCCGCCAGTGCCAGCAGCCGCCCCGTCTGGTCCATCACCCGCACCACCCGGGGGACGCTCTCCGTGTTCGCCTCGCTCCCGCCGAAAAAGGGGACAGTCACCCTTTCCGCCAAGTCGCTGAGTCGAAGGAAGTTGCCGTGCGCGACCCGTTCGGCTCCGCGCTCGGTGACCCGGACGGATGGGAGTTCCGGAACCAGCCGGTCCAGCGGGATGAGTCGTGCCCGGGCGGCGTCCGGATCGCGCTCGAGTTCCTCGAGCGGGGTGGCCTCCTCGAGCGTGAACTGTCCGGACCGTGTCCGCCGGAGCGATTCGAGATATCCGCCGCAGCCGAGCTGCCCGCCGATGTCGTGCGCCAGGGACCGGACGTAGAATCCCGGCGAGGTCCGCACTCGAAGATGGATTGTCGCTCCGTCGAACTCGACCAGGTCGAGCGCGTGCACGGTGACGGGAACGGCTGAGAGCTGTGCAGGTTTCTGCTGGCGCGCGAGCTTGTAGGCCCGAATCCCGCCGATCTTTTTCGCCGAGTAGGGCGGCGGCATCTGTTCGAACGTGCCGCGGAACGTCGAGAGGACGGCTTCGACGTCACTCAGGCTGACCGTCAGCGACGCGTCCGAGCGGACGATCGCGCCCGTCGCATCGTAGGTGTCGGACACGGCGCCGAGCCGGACGACCGCCTCGTACTCCTTCTCGGTTGCGGTCAGAAGGTTCGCCAGCCTCGTCGCCTTGCCGACAACGAGCGGGAGGACGCCGGTCGCGAACGGGTCGAGCGTTCCCGTGTGTCCGATCCGCTTCTCGCCGAGCAGCCGGCGCGCGCGCGCGACGACATCATGCGAGGTGGGGCCGGCAGGTTTGTCGACGACGAGAACGCCGCTCAAAGTCCCAACTCCCAACTCCCAAACCCCAACTTCCAATTCCCAACTTCCAATTCCCAACTTCCAATTCCCAAATTTCTGGAATTCAGCTGGCCTTCAACTCTTGGCCTTGAGTCTTGGGCCTTGGTCCTTGGGCCTTGGGAGTTGGAGCTTGGGAGTTGGGACGTTGTTACGGGCGGCTTTGCAGCCCGTGCCTGATCGCGTCGACGATCTGCGCGACGATCGGATTGCGGACCGCTTCGAGGGGCCCAGGGACCGTGAAGCCGGCGGCGTTCTTGTGCCCGCCGCCGCCGAACTCGTTGGCCACCTTCCGCACGTCCACGTCGTACTTCGATCGCATGCTGACGCGGACGTCGCCGGTCTGCGTCTGCTTGAAAAAGACGACCGCCTGGATCTCGCGGGCCGTGAGCGGCAGGTTGATCAACCCCTCCGTATCGTGGTGCGTGCTGCCGGTGTCCTCGAGCATCTGGTCGTTCAGATACAGGATCGCGAGCCGCCCCTCGTCGGCCAGCTCCATCTTGTCGAGCAGCGCGCCGATCAGCTTCAGCTTGCCGAAGCTGTTGCTGTCGAACACCCGCCGCGCCATCACCGCGGGCTTGACGCCGGCTTCGACGCACTGCCGGCAGATGTCGAACGTTCGCGGCGTGATGTTCGAGTGATGGAACGATCCCGTGTCGGTGAGGATAGCCAGGTAGATGTGCGTCGCGATCTCCACGGTCAGCGGGACGCCCAGCGCCTCGATCACGCGGAACACCATCTCGCCGCACGCGGCCGCCGTCTCGTCGTGCCAGTTGATGGCCCCGTACAGCGCGTTGCCGGCATGGTGATCGATGTTGATCAGGAACTCCGACTCGAGCCCCGTTACGCCGGTGCGCCTCAAGTCGCTGCACTCCATGACGATGACGGCATCGACGTCCGGACGCTCCACCGAGGAGGCGATTTCGATCCGGTCCATGCCGGGGAACTCCTGGTAGTGTTCCGGCGCGGGGTCCGCGTTGACGATGCGGACCTCCTTGCCGAGCGCGTCGAGCGCGAAGGCCATCGCGAGCTGGGATCCGATCGAGTCGCCGTCCGGCCGTGCGTGCGACGTCAGCAGGAACCGTTGGCGCCTGAGGATCTCTCTACGGATGGATTCGATGCCGGTCGCGTCGGCGGGACTGGTCGTGGCGGCCGAGGTGTTATCGCGGTTCGTTGCTGTCATCGTTCTCCGCGGCGAGATCGTTCAGATGCGGATGTTCGGCCCGTTCGGCCTGGATGTCGAGCATGATCCGCTCGATGCGATCCTGCCGCTCGATGCTCTCATCGTAGAAGAAATCGAGCGTGGGCACGTGCTTCAGGTGGAGCCGGCGGCCGAGCCGGCGGCGGAGAAACGGAATCGTGCGATTGAGCGCGCGGTCCGTTTCCTTACGGGCCTTCTCATCGCCGATCGTCGTGTAGTACACCCGCGCCTGCTGGAGGTCGGGCGTAACCTTCACGTAGGTGATCGTCAGGAATCCCACACCGGGATCGTGCACTTCGCGCGCAATGAGTTCCGCCAGCTCCTGGCGAAGTTGATCTGCGACGCGATCGGGGCGGGAACCTTGAGACATTCGAAGACACTCAGAACTACGAACTCCGAACTCCGAACGCGCTCGACCTCAGACGTTCTGAGTTCGACGTTCATCGTTCGGAGTTTCACGCGGTCGGCGCCGCGACCCGTTCGTTGACGAACACCTCGATGACGTCCCCGACCTTGATGTCGTTGAACCTCTCGAACCCGATACCGCACTCGAACCCGGCCCTGACTTCCGAGACGTCGTCCTTGAACCGGCGCAGCGAGCCGATCTTCCCTTCGTGCACGACCTGGCCGTCGCGGATGAGCCGCGCCTGCGCGTCGCCCGACCGCGTGATGCGCCCGTCGGTGACCATGCAGCCGGCGATCGTCCCGAACTTCGGCGTCCGGAAGGTCTCCCGCACTTCGGCCGTGCCGAGGCGGACCTCGCGGAACGTGGGCTCGAGCAGTCCGCTCATCGCCTTCTTCATCTCGTCGACGACGTTGTAGATGACCGAGTGCAGCCGGATGTCGACGTTCTCGCGTTCGGCGACTTCGGCCGCGTTGCGGTCGGGCCGTACGTTGAACCCGATGATGATCGCGTTCGATGCGGTGGCCAGCAGCACGTCCGACTCGTTGATCGCGCCGACGCCGCTGTGGATGATCCGGATCTTGACCTTGTCGTCGCTCAGCTTCGTCAGCGTATCGCCCAGCACCTCGGACGAACCCTGCACGTCGGCCTTGACGATGATGGGCAGTTCCTTGACGTTGCCTTCAGCGATCTGCGCCTGCAGCGACTCGAGGGTCAGACGGCTGCCGCGGCTGCCGAGCGCCTTTTCCTTGGCCTGCGCCTGGCGGAAGTTCGCGATCTGGCGAGCCTTCGCCGCGTCGGTCAGCGCCTGGAACGGATCGCCCGGTACCGGCAGACCTCCGAGGCCGAGCACTTCGACCGGCGTTGCCGGACCCGCGGCCTTGATCTGCCTGCCGCGATCGTCGAGCAGGGCACGCACCTTTCCGACGACGGTTCCTGCGATGAGGGTGTCGCCGACCCGGAGCGTGCCGTCCTGGACCAGAACCGTCGCCACCGCGCCGCGGCCCTTGTCGAGTTTCGACTCGAGCACCGTGCCCGACGCGTTGCGCTTCGGATTGGCCTTGAGATCGCTGATCTCCGTCACGAGCAGGATCATCTCGAGCAGCAGATCGAGATTCTTCTTCTGCTTCGCCGACACCTCGACCATGACGGTGTCGCCGCCCCACGCTTCCGGCGTGAGACCGAGATCCGACAGTTCCTTCTTGACGAGGTCGGGGTTCGCGCTCGGCCGGTCGATCTTGTTGATCGCGACCAGGATCGGGACCCCGGCGGCCTTGGCGTGGTCGATCGCTTCCTTCGTCTGCGGCATGACGCCGTCGTCGGCGGCCACGACGAGGACGACCACGTCGGTCACGCGTGCGCCGCGCGCACGCATCATCGTGAACGCTTCGTGACCCGGCGTATCCAGGAACACGACCTTGCGGTCGTTGACCTGTACTGCGTACGCGCCAATGTGCTGGGTGATTCCGCCGGCCTCGCGTTCGGCGACTCGCGCCGAGCGGATCGCGTCGAGCAGCGTCGTCTTGCCGTGGTCGACGTGACCCATGACGGTGACGACGGGCGCGCGCGGAACGAGATCGGCCTCGTCGAATTCTTCCGATTCGACCTGCAGCAGTTCTTCCTCGAACGACTGCATCTTGACGTCGGCGCCGAAGTCACGCGCCACCAGAGTGGCCGTCTCGGTATCGAGCGTGGTGTTGATGGTCACCATCATGCGGCGATCCATCAGTTTCTTCATGACGTCCTTCGCCTTGACATCCAGCTTGGCGGCGAGGTCCGCGACGGTCATTCCTTCAGCCAAAGTAATCGTACGGGTAATTGGCGGCGGCGGCGCCGGCGCCTGCGGCTGCATTGGAGGACGCGGGCCGCTACGGCGCGCACCTCCGCCAGGACGCGGACGCGGCGCTGGCGGACGATAGCCGGGCGTCATACCCGGACGTCCCGGTTGAGACGGACGGACCGGCTGCGACGGGAGCGGCCGGGGGCCGCCCACGGGCTGCCGCGGCGGCAGACCGGATGGCGGCCGATGCATCGGACGGCCGCCTGGCCCGGGCTGCCCTGGACGGGCGCCGGCAGGACGACTGAGATTTCCGGTCGGCGCTTGCGGTACCGTCGGCGTTGGCGGCACCGGCGGACGGACGAGGACCGGCCGGCGCGGTGGCGCCGGAGGAGCCTGACCGGTCTTCGGGTCCTCGACTCGAAGCCTGATCGTGGGCGGGACGACACGTCCCGTCCGCGGCGGCGTGATCGGCCGCGGCCTGGGCGGCGCCGGCGGCGCTGTCTCCGTCGCCGCGGGAGCGGCCGGTTCTGGCGTTGCGACCGGCTCTGGTTCGGGCGCCTTCGCGGCGGCGGCCGCTGGCGTTTCGGGTTCCGCTGCCGCGGGAGGCGCAGGTGG
>DASWVN010000002.1:0-10313 GCA_036401215.1 Vicinamibacterales bacterium
ACAGAAGAACGCGACGAGCATCGACGGACTTCCAGCGCCGCTCCTTCAGGAAGAGGCTTCGAGCAACCGCAACTGAGGAGCCGCGAGTCGTGACAGCACGCGCTATGGTCCGGCCGGCGGAATCGCGACGAAGCAGGATCCTCCCGGACCTGCTGCTCCTGGCTGAAGTGCTGGCGTCGCTCCTCACCGCCACTTCGGCCAGCATTAGCGGATGTCCGTCACCCTCCATGTCGTGCCGTCATGTCGAAGCCTGAACAGCTGCGAAGAGTCGGACTTCTGGTCGTGGAGAGTGACGCTCGCTTCATCGCCGTAGAAGACCAGGGAGTCAACGGGCCATGGGTTCACCTCAGCCTGCTGGCGGACGAACTTGACGAGCTCGGCGATCTCATCCAACGGCGGTGCGGGTTTGTTCGGCGCCGCCTGGACTTTCATGGGCGGCTCGGTTCCGAACTGTATGTAGAACGCAGCCATCGGCTGAACGGTCCACGTGCCATCGTTGCGAATGACGAACTCGACCTCGCCGCGGCGCAGTGCCGGTGTCGTGAGGGTCGGATCGAGGTACGCTTCGACGAACCAATCGCGTCCATGCGTCGCGTGTTCGTCCGGCCCGCGGTGTGCCAGGAGCCACGCCTTCATCCCTTTCTGTTCAAGCGCGGCCCGGATCCCGGCGAGGTCGGCTTCTGAGAGTGGGATCTTGCCGCGTTCGGCGATCTGCATCCCATCGATCGTGCGGATATTGACTCCCGTCGCCCGAGGCACAGTTTCGGACGCGAGGGGCCCGGCTCGCTCCTCGAGGGCTGCAGCACCGGCTGCATCTCCGGTGCGTCGTTTGACATCTGCCTGGGCCAGCAGGGCGCGACGAAGTCTCGGTTCATAGCGCTCGCGCGCCGCAGGCCAGGACTCGATGGCCCCTTCGTAAAGCTGAATCGCGGTCGCGTATGCCGCGTTCGCCTGGGCCGTGTTTCCGAGCTGTGCGTTGAGAAGGCCGATGACGTGGTACGCGTCCGCGGTGTCGGCATTGGGCCGGCCGGAACCTGCTTCGTCGCGGAGGGTGATGACGCGTTCCATCTGGCTGATCGCGTCCGCCATCCGACCGGCACCCGCGAGACTCGCCGCATAGAGCCCGACCGTGTGCGCGCGTTCGAGAATGCGGTCAGCTGGCAAGGATCCGGACAGGCGGACAGCTTCGGCACACACGGCCGGCGCGCGCACTGGTTCTGCGTTCGTGAGCCGCTCGCACTCCCGTTCGGCGGCGCGATGCTCTTCGTAGACCCGACGTTCCTGCTCGCGGATCGGATCGGGGAAATCGACCTCGAGGATCACTCGTACCGGAATCGGTTTACCGCCTCGAACAAAAGGCGTGAAGCGCCACTGGCGGAGCGCCGCGTTCGCGGCCGCGTGCAGCATGTCAGGCCCGCCGATCACGACGACAGTCGTCACGACGCCTTTGGTATCGACGATCACATCGGCAATCACCGTTCCGCCCACCTTTGCGGCGTGCGCTTCTGCCGGGACTGCGGGATCCACGCGCTTCACGATCTGGGAGAGCGCCTCCGCCGTCTCGATGCGGACAGCATTGGCCTGGGCCGGCATCAGCGCCAGCCATAGAAGGGCAGCCTTCATCATGTGATCACCCGGCTCGTTCCGTGTCAGCTTTAGCCCAGCGTATCACCGAGTCCTGATCGCGCGACGGCCAACGCGAGCGCCGAGCGCCGGGGCGCCGAGCGCCGAGTGTTGACACTGCGTCGTGACACGACGTATCGTGGCACGCCATGGCGACGCCCGCTCGTGATCCCGCCGGCTACCTTCCGCTCACTCCTGCGCTCTTCCACGTCCTGCTCTCGCTGGCCGACGGCCAGAAGCACGGCTACGCGATCCTCAAGGAAGTGGCAGAACGCACCGGCGGCAAGGTCGAGCTGAGCACCGGGACGTTGTACGGGATCATCAAGCGCCTCCTCGCGGACGGCTTGATCAAGGAGTCCGTGCTCGGCAGCACCGGCCGGCGCAGGGCCTACCGGCTGACGCCGTTCGGCCGGAAGGTCGCGCTCGCCGAAGCAGAGCGCCACCGCGAGCTGGTGATGATCGCGCAAATCAAGAAGCTGCTGGCTCCCGCGGAGGGATGACGCCATGCCCAGGGCGCCGCTCCACGACCGGCTCTACCGCGTGCTGCTGCGGCTCTTCCCGCGCGAGTTCCGCGGCGACTTCGGCCAGCAGATGCTCGACGACTTCCGCGATCAGCGCGAGGACGCCCAGCAGCAGGGCAGGCGCGCGGCGCGCCGCCTGTGGCGCCGCACGCTGATCGACGCGCTGCGGCGCGCGCCGCGCGAGCACCTCGACATCCTCCGACGCGATGCCGGCTATGCCGTGCGGCTGTTCGCGCGGCGTTCGGGGATGACAGCGAGCGCGCTGCTCACGCTGGCGATCGGCATCGGCCTGAACGCCGCGGTCTTCAGCGTGCTGCACGGCGTCCTTCTCAACGAGCTGCCGTTGCCTGATGCCGAGCGGCTCGTCTACCTGTCGGAAGTGGGACCACCGCCCGGTTTCGAGCGGGGACGGGTGTCTCCCGCCAACGCCCACGACTGGGAGGACGCGACCCAAACCCTCGACGGCCTTGCCGCGATCAGCTGGCTGGACGCAACGATTCTCGATGGCGCGCCCGAAGTGGTGAGAGGCGCCGCTGTGTCGGAGGCGTTCTTTCGGATCCTTCCCGCTCCCGTGGCACTGGGCCGGCTGCTCAACGCGGCGGATTACCCGGACCACACCGGGGAGGCGGCGACCTCACGTCCAGCGTTCGCGCCGCGCGTGGCGGTGATCAGCCACGAGCTTTGGCTCCGCCGGTTCGGCGGAGATCCGCAGATCATCGGCCGGCAGGTGCGCATCCGGCGACTCGGAACGGTTGAAGTCGTCGGTGTCCTCGCCAGGGGCTTCGACCTGCCGCTCGCGGACGGCGCCGAGTGCTGGTTCCCTGATGTGCGTGACACGACGCAGCGGCGGGCACGCTACGTGATGGTGGTGGGCAGGCTGGCGCAGGAGCGGACGGTGCAGGACGCGCAGGCCGAGTTCGACGTCATCGCGCAGCAGCTCGCCGCCGCGTACCCCGAGGTGAACGCCGGCCGCGGCATCAGCGTGCGTTCCCTTCGGGAGCATGTCACGGCAGACATCCGCGAGCAGTTGTGGCTGTTTGGCGCGAGCGCGTTCTGCGTCCTCCTGATCGTCTGCGCGAACGTCTCGAACCTGCTGATCGCGTTCATGTCCGGACGCCGCCGCGAGCTGGCGACGCGGTTGGCGCTCGGAGCGGCGCGCGGACAGCTCGTGCGTCAGACGCTGACGGAGGGACTCGTCCTTGCCCTCGCCGGTGGGCTCGGTGCCTGTCTTCTCGCCTGGGCGGCCGTGCCATGGCTCGTTCGTGCCGCGCCGGATACGATTCCGCGCCTCGACGAGATCAGAGTCGGCCCGATTGTCGTGTTCCTGGCGATGGCGGTGTCGCTGATCGTCGGTCTCGTTTCCGGGCTGGCGGCGGTCGCGGCTGCGCGCCGGCACGGGTTCGATGCGTCGCTGCGGACGACGAACGCGAGCGCGCGGAGTCAGGGACAGGGATTCCGGCAGGCGCTGATCGTCACAGAGATCGCCGTGGCGCTCGTCCTCACCGTATGCGCTGCGCTTCTCGTGCAGACCGTTCGGGCGGTCGGCGCGCTGCCGCTCGGATTCGATCCGTCGAACGTGATTTCCGTCGGGCTCTCACCCGATTTCGCCCGCGTGCAGCGGACCGTGGGGAAGGCCCAGTACGAGGCCGATCTCGTGGACGCGATCCGGAGTGTTCCCGGCGTGCTGACGGCCGGCATCGGTTCCAGGCCGCTGGGCCCCGGCACAGCCGAAACCGGGTTCGCGCGGCGCGAGACCCCTTCGCAGTTTGTCCGGATCGACGTCGGTGGCGCCGGCCCGGGCTACCTCGAGGCCCTCGGGGCGCAACTCGCCGCGGGGCGGTTCTTCAGTGACAGCGATCGCGCGAGAGGCCCCGCGGTCGCTATCGTGAACGAAACGGCCCGGCGTCAGCATTTCCCTGACGGAGCGCTTGGACGCGTGATTCTCGTGGACGGGACGCCGACGCGGATCGTGGGCGTTCTCGAGGATGTGCGGATGACGCAGCTCGAGGCCGAGCCCAGACCGATGTTGTTCCTACCGAGCGCACAGACGCACGTGTTCTGGACCAACAACATCCTGGTGCGCACCGCTGGAGATCCGCGCGCGGCGCTGCCGGCGATCCGCACGGCCGTGCAGCGGGTCGATCCGGAGCTGCCGCTGACGCGCATCCAGACATTGGAGGAAACGCTCGCCGGCGCGCTGGCGCCGCGACGCTTCACGTTGTCGCTCGTCGGGCTGTTCTCGATCCTCGCTGTCGGCCTCGCCGTCGTCGGCATCAACGGCGTCGTCGTAGAGGCCGTCGCGCAGCGCGTGCCGGAGATCGGCGTCCGGATGGCGCTGGGCGCCACGCCTCAGGGGATCCTCCGCATGGTGCTCGCGCAGGGAGGCGTGCTGATCGGCCTCGGGGTGGTTCTCGGCGGTGCGGCAGCGCTGGCGATGAGCGGCGCGATGCGTGCCTTCGTCTTCCGCGTGCCGACAACGGATCCTGCCGCGTACCTTGCGGCGGCCGTGACGCTCACGCTCGCGACGCTTGGCGCGTGCGCCCTCCCGGCCCGCCGCGCCGCACGGATCGATCCGGTCGTCGCCCTGCGCCAGGAGTAGACGAAAAGACGGGCCTACCGGATTTTCTGCCGGGAATATCCCGTCTATCCGGCATATAGAAACGCAGACATCTCCCCGAAACGCCGTTAGACTGCCTGAGCAGGACCAACGGACATGAAGATTGCGGCGCGGCTCACGAACGGGTGCAGGATCGGTGTGGTGAATGGGTTCGTCTGCGCCGTGGCCACCTCACTGCTGGTCGGACTGATAGCGCTACCGGCGTCGGCCCAGAATCTGCGGGGAAGCCGCGCGTCCGTCGATCGGCAGAACAAGGAGGCGCGCAAGCACGACTTCACCTTCCTCCGGCAGCCTTCGCAGCTCGAACGGTTCGTCGATGCCGGCCTGCTCGTCTCGCTCGAAGGTGGAGATCATTACCGGCTGCACGATGTCTCGTTCAGCGTCGCCCGGCCGGAGGTCAAGCTCTTCATCGAGCGGCTGTCAGCGCAGTACCTCTCGGCCTGCGGGGAACAGCTGGTCGTCACCAGCCTGACGCGTCCGATCTCGCGCCAGCCGGTCAACGCCTCGCCCCGGTCCGTCCATCCGACCGGCATGGCGGTGGACCTGCGGACGCCGCGCCGCGCCTCCTGCCGCCGCTGGCTCGAATCGACCCTGCTCTCGCTCGAGCGCCGGCGCGTGCTCGACGCCACGCTCGAACGCGCGCCGCTCCACTTCCACGTGGCGGTGTTCCCCGACGAATACCTCGCCTACGTCTCGCGCCTGACGGGACGCTCCGGCAAGGCGCTCCTCGCCTCGGTCGAGGCGCCGGCACGGCACACGGTCCGGCGGTCCGAAACCTTGTGGGCGATCGCGCAGCAGTACGGGACGACCCCGGCCCGCATCCGCAAGGCGAACGGGCTGAAGTCGAGCGTGATCCACCCCGGGCAGACCCTGAAGATTCCGGGGGACTCCTGAGCTTCGGAGATAGCGAGCAGAACGGACTCCGCTGCGTCTGTGCACGCACTGTGACTGCGTCGTCGCCAATCGCCTGATCACATCCTCGGCTGACGACCGCCATGGACCAGGGCACATCAATCCATCTCGTGCCCGCCGGTTTCACAGAATTCTCACAACGCTTCACGTCCAGCTCACGACTTCGCGCCGCTGCGATCCCTAGCATGGGCGCATGGAGCGGAAGGGGCGTGCGCGCTCGAAGCCAGGCGTGTTTCTCCTGCTGGCCGCGGTTGGGGTGCTGTCGACACTGACAGCCGTCTTGCTGCGCTCGACCGGCAAGGGCGGAGGGGCGTTCACTCGGGACGAACTCCTCGAGTCGTTTGCCGCCGACCTGCGCAACGTGGTGATCGAGTGGTCAGAGGAGGACCGGAGACCGGCGAGCGACCGCCAGCTGGCGCTGTTCGACTTCGTCTATCAAACCTACGAAAGCTCCGCCTGGATCCCGCAATCGCTCTTCGACCGGAACCTCGTGACCCAGGCGGTCGCCGGGGACGTCGAAACCATCGTGAGCCAGAAAGTCGGTCTCACACTCTGGCGCGACAACAAACGTATCCCGGCGTTCGGCATGGCGCCAGATACGACGCCAGGCGAGCCGTTGAAGTGGACGGTGAACTGCCTGGTGTGCCACACGGCCGAGATCGACGGTGTCGCGTATTTCGGAGCCGGTACGAAAACGTTCGACGACCTGTGGCTTGGTGAAGCGCTGAAGCAGATGACCGGCCCGCGGTGGCGTCCGCTGCTGGCCGCCCCGGGCGTCGATGCCACGTATGCCGCCGATGCCCACCGCATCCTCACGGCGCATCACCACGACAGGATCGACTCGCTGACCCGCGCGCGCTCGACGGCGTTTGCCGCCTCGCACGTCGAGCTGTATCTCCGTCCCAACGGACGGATGCCCGCGGTTGACGATGTCGGGCGAGGGGATACGAAGACGCCGCCGCTCTGGCACACGGCGGCCAAGATTCAAAGCGGACGATGGTATGCCGACGGCAGCTTCCATGGCAGGTATCCGCTCATGGCCTCGTCGATGGAACTCGAGAAGGACCGGCCGTTCGACGCGCTGGTGACGGAAGTGATTCCGACGATCCAGCAGGAGTTCGAGTCGGTCGTCCAGCATCTGCGTCGGCCGAAGTATCCGTACCCGATCGATTGGGAGTTGGCCGCAGAGGGCAAGGGACTCTTCTATTCACGAGAGATCGGGTGTGCGCGGTGCCACGGGGAGTACGACGGGAACGGGAACGTGCGGTGGCCGGGTGTACACGTCGACGTGGGCACCGACCGCGCGCGGCTGGAACTCGTGCGTCCTCAGTTCATCGAGGCGTTCGAGAGCAGCCCGATCGCCGTCCACGGTGAGCTGCGGCGAAGCGAAGGCTATGCCGCGACGCCGCTCACGGGCGTCTGGGCGAACTTCCCGTACCTCCACAACGGCAGCGTGCCAACCCTCCACCACCTGCTCGGGCCAGCCCACGAGCGTCCGCGCATCTTTGACGTCCGGGCAGCGCGCCGCTTTGATCCCGAGCGTGTCGGCCAGCAGTTGTACCGGGATCCTTCTGACGCGACGCGTTCGTCAGACACGCTCGAGCGGTTGTACGGCGCCGATCGCAACTGGTTCTTCGTCCAGCGCTCCGGATCGGGGAACCAGGGGCACGATTTCTGGAACCGGATCCGCACCGACGCCAACCGCCGCGCGCTCATCGAGTACCTCAAGACGCTGTAGATTCTGGCAGGAATTTGCGCTTGCACAGCTGGTCCGACGATGGCATCGTCGTCGTCATGAAGACGGATGAATACCTGTCTTTTGCTGAGGACCTTCGACGGCGCGAACTGATCTGGGGTGTCGTTCGCGAGCCCCCCTCACCGTTTGCGCCGCACCAGCTCGTCACGACCCGTGTGGCAGCGCTCCTCGATCACCACGTCAGGGCACACGGCCTCGGCACGGTGCTGGTCGCACCGATGGACGTGGTTCTCGACGCGGAGAAGGATCTCGTCGTACAACCCGACGTGATGTTGATTTCCCACGCGCGCGAGAGCATCATCCGGGACTTCGTTCGTGGGGCACCGGACCTGGTCGTCGAGGTCGCCTCCCCTGGAACCGCCCGTTACGATCGCACCGAGAAAGTCGCCCTATACCGCGCCTACGACGTGCGCGAGTGCTGGCTCGTCGATCCGCAAAAGGAGGCCGTGACGGTCCTCGACCTCTCGGCTGGCGCCAGCGTGCAGTACCGGGGAAAGGTCGTCGTTCGCTCGTCGGTACTCCCGCTGTTCTCCCATTCAGCCAACGAACTGCTCGACCGCGACGCGACGTGAGCTGACGACGCCGGTGGACGCAGCGGGCCGGACTCGGCTGAATGGCATGCCGGATGGTATAGTAATTGCCATGGTAACTACCATGGACTCAGCCGGGCGACTCGTCATCCCGAGCGAGATCCGGCGCGAGGCAGGCATTCAACCCGACACGCCGCTGCAAGTGAGATGGCGCGATGGGGTGATCGAGATCGAGCCGCAGCCACTGGCAGTCACGCTCGAACGCCGGAAACGGCTGCTGGTCGCCGTCCCGCGCACGTCTGTACCCGTCCTTAAGCCCGAGACCGTCGAACGTACGAAGCGGCGACTCCGTAAGCGCGGATAATGGCGGACGTGTTCGCGATCGACTCCAGCTGCATGATCGCGGCGGTGTGCTCATGGCATGAGCATCACGAAGCCGTGGCCGACGCGATCGAGGAGTGTTTCGAGCGAGGCGAGCAGCTGTCGATTGCCGGTCATGCCCTCGCGGAGGCGTACGCCGTCCTCACGCGATTGCCGATGCCCTACCGGCTGGCTCCGGCGGATGCGTGGGCGCTCATCGAGGCCAACTTCGTGAACGCGAGGCGCGTCGTCGGACTGACGGGTAACCAGTACAAGGCGCTCCTTGGAACTCTCGTGAAAGCGGAGATCGCGGGCGGGCGGACGTACGACGCCATCATCGCGGAATGCGCAAAGCGAGCCGGAGCGCGAACGTTGTTCACGTTGAACGCTCGGCATTTCGATCCGCCGCCTTCCGGCGTTGCCATCGTCGTTCCGGCGTAACCCGGTCACCGGCGAGGCCGAACTTGAAGAGTTCCTCCGTGTCGCTCCCCGAGCCATACGAGGACGCCGGGCTGCTGTCAGCCGGCCCTTCCCTCACTGCGCGATGATCGGCGCCGTGCGCGCGCTCTTTTCGTACAACAGCCCCGCGGTATCCGAGAAGATCGCGAAGTGGCAGGGATCGCGCGTGTCCTTGATGGCGAACATGTAACCGTCCTCGCCCGCGTAAAGCTTCACCGCAAAGCCCTCAGGTGTGTCCGGCAGAGAGGGAAGCGCCGACAGCGGCTGATACGCCTGCGTCCGGCGGACGGCGTCCGCCTGCGCACTGTTGATGGCCTTCGCGAGCGTCAGGGCCTGCGCGCGGCGGGCGCGGTCCGCCTCGGTCGAGCGCGAATCGTGCCGGCAGACCGGCAGCGTCGAGTACTGACGCGCCGGGACCACGGTCCCATCGATCGACGCGACGGTCACCAAGGCAATGCACACGAGACCCACTCGACGCATGATCATCCTCCTCAACCGAACCAATGGTACATACATCGGCGGCAAATGGTCCGCCGGCGTGTCAACCAGGCCGCGACGCGCGTTGTAATACCGGTAGCACCGGCCGCGCTGGTGCTGGAAGGAGAGGACATGTTCGGATCGGTGGGCATCCCGGAGCTGATCATCCTGGGCGTTCTCAGCCTCTTCCCGATTACCATCGGGGTGGTGGTGTGGATGGTCTGGACCAGGCGGAAAACCGCTCGCAGGTTCGGGTATGAATCCCTGGGCGCCTATCTGCGCGCCGCGCCGCGGACGGACGAGGAGCGCAAGGACGCTGCGGATCTTGCGCTGAAGGGGGCAGTGATCTGCCTGCTCGGATTGCTCTTCCCGCCGCTGCTTCTCGTCGGCCTGTTCCCGTTTTTCTACGGCGCGCGGAAGCTGGTCTACGCGTCGATGGGTCTCGGTCTGCTCGACGACGACGATCCCACGCATTCCGGAGCGTGACAGACGATGCGGATCGTTCGACCGTCCGCGCCGCTGTCGAGGCGGTGCGACGCGGTGATCGCGAGGCGTTCGCCGGGATCGTCAAGCTGTACGAGCGCCGATTGTATGCCCTGTCGCTCATGGTGACGCGCGACCCTGCCGGAGCCGAGGAGGTCGCGCAGGACGCGTTCGTCCGCGCGTTCCTGCATCTCGACGCGTACGACGAGCGGCGGCCGTTCTATCCGTGGCTCTCGGTGATTGCCGTGCGGCTCGCGCAGAACTGGCTGGTCCGGCGCGCGCGCGTTTCCAGCCGTGAAGGCGCGGAGATCGAGACCGACACTGCCGCGGCGGCGACGCCGGATCCCTTGCACGAACTGATCGAGGACGAGATCGATCGCGCACTGTGGCGAGCGGTCAGCGCACTCCCATCGGGCGAGCGAACGGCCGTGATCCTGCACTACCGCCAGGGACTGAGTGTCGCGGAGATCGCGTCGGCCCTCGGCGTGACCACCGGGACGGTGAAAACACAACTGTTCCGCGCGCGCCGAAGTCTTCGCACGAAGCTGGAACCTTTTCCCGCGGTGGGGAGTTCG
>DASWVN010000003.1:0-10853 GCA_036401215.1 Vicinamibacterales bacterium
CCGCATCGCGGCTGTCTGGAGTCGGGTCAGCGCACGTGTGACCGTGTCTCGACCGATCGTGGGCACTGCCGCGCCGCTCACGTCCGCGCCCCTGTTCGTTGGCTACTCGTCAGAAATGGCGACTTCCACCACGGGCTGCTAGCCCGTTGAGGCGCTCATAGAACGGTACGCTTTCTGTGCAGAATCGACATGTCGTGCTCAGCACCAGCGCAAGAGTTGCCCTTACATTGGGATTCGTAAGGCGTTCCACTTTGGTGCCCTTGGCTACCGGGGCGGCTGGTTTTGGCGTCAGCGATGCCGTATCGGTGGTGACGTAGTGGATTGCGGCGATCGTAACGCTCAGACACATCAAGATGAAGGCGACGTTGCCGACCTTCTCTGATACGGATTGTCTGCTCATTGGTGCTCTCCCGCTAGTACGATTTCTTGTCACGCTAGATCTGTCGATGGTTCTCGAGCACAGTCCAGGCGAACGCCGGAATCGCTTTCGGTTCGCCTGGCTTCTTGCTACACCGCTCCATCGCGACATCCTCCGGGCACCCGCCGCCAAGCGAAGCGCAGCTCTTGCTTTGAACCGCGCCGGATGATGACACGACCTGATACTGCGTTCAGACTAACTAACCCTGTAGTAGGGGAGTGCACTCCTCACCGGTCTCGTTGCAGTCACACGAGCCACCGCCGTCGCACACTACTGCGAAACCTAGTCCCGAGTAGCAGTACGCGCTGCCGTTGTCCATGCCGCAACACCCCGAAATCGCGTACATGGTGTACACGCCACACTGCAGACACGGCAGTTCGGGGTGGCAGTCTTGACAAGCGTAGCAGTGGACTAAGTCCGGCTTCGCGTGAGATGTGGCCGTGACAATGAACATCATCGCGCACGCCGCCAGCACCACCTTCGCGAACTTGGTTATTACGCTTCGATCTGGCACGGGTGATTTGGACATCTCATTCTCCTGTTTGCTGTTTGGAACCACGCGAGGGAGTCTGCGCCTGGAGCCTGTTGACGGCTGCCATAACCTGATTCTCCTGTGATGCAGGCAGCCTTCCCGACCATGTTCCGTCGACCTTGCCTTTCGGATCGACGACGAGCAGGGTGGGCGACGTGTTGCCAACTCCGGGGACACTCCGCGCCGGATACGGCCCTGAGGTCAGGTGGTGAGGCTTGAAGTCGTGTGAGTCGAGCACGTTCTTCACTGGCCAGACGCCGTCCCGCGCTACGACAATCAGCTTGCCCCGCTCGCCGTCGAGTTCCTTCAGCAGCCTCTTGTAGAACGGTATCGAAGCCACGCAATCGTCACATTCGGCTGAGAGCACGACGACGATGGTTGCGGAGGCACCAAGCGGCAGCGTGTTCAAGTCGTACGGCGCCACCCCCAATTCCTGATGGTTTGGTGACCCGTCAAACCCGGGCACGCCCTCGGTTGCTGCCCCACCCCACAGCAAGAAAACCATGGCTGCAATGATCAGGGTCGACATGGGATCTCCGGAGAATCGAGTCTTCAAAGGCGCGACTGGAAAGCCTCTTGGCCCCTATGAGCTCATGCGCGGGCGCGAGTATCCTCGCGGTTTCCCAGCGTGGTCTACCGGGCCGGAACTCAACTTCAACTGTTTGGGGTATTGCGACGTCATTTTCCTCGGGTTCTGTATCGCGACAATGCTGCCCCCCCTCTACTTAGGTGATTGACATGAGGGCAGCCATATCGGCAGAGTGCCTAACCTAAGCACAGTATCCATGCACTCGATCGATGCGCGCGGTTTTGGATCTCATGGCCGTGATCCCAGCTGAGTCGCTTTGATCTCGGGCTCTCCACAGCTATGTGGACTCTGGCCGGGCGCGGATCGAAGCTCAACCAATGATGCTCTCCGATCGCGCGGGCCATGCCCGTCAAGCGATACGCACAAAGCCAGAAAGCGGCACAGGGCACGTCCCGACGAACTCGCCCCGGGGCGGGTCCTTGCCGCTAACCCGCCCCAACACCCAGCACGCCGCACCCAGCACGTCGCACCCAGCACCGCACCCCGCACGCCGCACGTCGCACGCCGCACGTCGCACCGCGCCCTTCGACTCGCTCCGCTCGCTCAGGGCAGGCACCGGGCACCGCGGACCTGGGCCCGTCCGGCGAACTCGCCCCGGGGCGAGTCCGTGCCGCCCCACCCTTGGTCCCGAAACTCGCGCCCCCACCTAGCACGCCGCACCGCGCACCGCGGACGCGAACTTGGGGCACGTCCCGACGAACTCGCCCCGGGGCGAGTCCTTGCCGCTAACCCGCCAACACCCAGCACGCCGCACCCAGCACCCAGCACCAGCACCCAGCACAGCACGCCGCACGTCGCACGCCGCACGCCGCACGTCGCACGCCGCACGTCGCACGCCGCACGTCGCACGCCGCACCCCGCACCGCGGTCCGCGCACAGCGCACCGCGGTCCGCGCACCCCGCATACCCCACCCCAGTTGCTGCTTTGACCTCGACCCTGCCCGGCGGCTATAGTGGCCCCTGCCCCCGGCGCTGGTTGAAGCTCAGCAATGATCCTCTCGCGTTCAACCGGGCGGAAGGTTGCTGCGACTGCGGTCGCGGCCCTGCTGTTTGCCTTCCTGTTCGATGTCACCGTTTTCGACTCGCGGCACGTCGCCCGCCTGGCCGACCTGCGCGATGGCGCCGTGACGCGCGCCACCCACGCCACCGAGCCCAGGCCCGAGGCCGGGGCGCAGCTGCGCTTTACCGCCACCTTCTACTGCAAGGGAACCACGACCGCGTCCGGTGTGAACGTCCGCAACGGGATCGCCGCCGGAGATCCCGAGCTGCTGCCGATCGGGTCGGTGATCCGGATCGACGAACTCGGCGAGAAGTACGACGGCATCTACACCGTCATGGACACCGGCCCAAAGGTCCAGGGGCGCCACGTGGACGTCTATCTGTGGAGCTGCAACGAGGCCCTTCAGATGGGGCGCCGGCCGATGAAGCTCACCGTCCTGCGGCTAGGCTGGAACCCCACCCACAGCAAACCGGGCATCGTGCAACGCCTGTTCCGACAGCGGGAAGCCGAAGCGCAGGGGAAGTAGGGAACGGGGAACGGGGAACAGGGATCAGGGATTAGGGATTAGGGATTAGGGATTAGCGATCAGGGATCAGGGATTAGGGATCAGGGGTCAGGATCAGGATCGCACGAGCAATCCGCTGCCCAGCACCAGCACCCGGCACCAGCACCCGGCACCAGCACCAGCACCAGCGGGCACCCAGCACCAGCACCCAGCACCCAGCACCCTATTCTTGATACTGCAATTGGAATAGCCGATAGTAGATCCCCCGCTGCGCCAGCAGTTCCTGGTGCGAACCCGACTCGCGAAGCTGCCCGTGATGCAGGACGAGAATCTTGTCCATGTCCTGGATCGTTGACAGCCGATGTGCGATCGCGATGGTCGTCCGGCCGGCCATCAACGTCCGCAGCGCGTCGCGGATCAGGATCTCCGTCTCGGTGTCCACGCTCGACGTCGCCTCGTCGAGGATCAGGATCCGGGGATCGAACGCGAGTGCCCGCGCGAACGACAACAGCTGCTTCTGCCCCACCGAGAACGTCGCGCCGCGCTCGGCCACCGGGCTCTCGTAGCCCTGCGGCAGCGCTTCGATGAAGCCGCTCGCGTGGACCGCGGTCGCCGCGAGCCTCACCGCGTCGTCATCGACGCTCGTTTCGCCAAGGCGAATGTTTGAAGCGACCGTCCCCGAAAACAGATGGACGTCCTGGAGCACGAGGCTGAACATCCGCCGCAGCTCCTGCAGGTCCATCTCGCGGATGTCGGTCCCGTCGATCAGGATCCGCCCTTTCGTCACGTCATAGAACCGCAACAGCAGGTTGATGATGGTCGACTTCCCCGCCCCGGTCGCGCCGACGATACCCACACGTTCGCCCGGCTTCACCTCGAACGACACGTCCCGCAGAACGAAGTCGGGCTCGTTATAGGCGAACGAAACATTGTCGAAGACGATGTGGCCCGCACCGCTGTGCGCGGTCCGCGGACCGCTGACCGCGGAGTGCGGCCCCGCCTCCGCGGACTCCGGCCCCCGCACCCCGGACCCCGGACCGCGGACCCCGGACCCCGCCCCCCGCACCCCGGACCCCGGACTCCGGACCCCGGACTCCGGACCGCGCACCGCGGACCGCGGACCGCGGATCTTGGCCGGCGTATCCAGCAGCCTGAAGATCCGCTCCGACGAGGCCATCGCGGACTGGAGGATGTTGAACTTTTCCGAGAGATCGCTGATCGGGCGATAGAACCGCTGCGAGTAGAGGACGAACGCGACGAACGAGCCGATCGTCAGCGTCCCCCCCATCACCCAGTTGCCGCCGAACCAGATGATCATCGCGGTCGACAGCGCGCCGATGATTTCGATGGCCGGATAGAACACCGCGTAGTAGAAGATCGAATCGATGTTCGCGTCGCGGTGGCCGCTGTTGACGGCATCGAACCCATCGAAGGCCTTCTTCTCACGCTTGAACAGCTGCACGGTCGACATCCCCGTGATGTGTTCCTGCAGATAGGCGTTGATCCGGGCGATCCAGGTGCGAACCGCGCGGTACGTCTCACGAACGTTCTTGCGAAACCACTGCGTCACGACCGCGATCAGCGGCAGCACCGTGAACGCGATCGCGGCGAGCCGCCAGTCCATCCAGGCGAGCGCTCCCATGATCCCGATCAGGAGGAAGATGTCGCCGAACACCGAGACCACGCCCGCGGTGAACAACTCGTTCAAGACGTCCACGTCGGTCGTGACCCGCGTCATCAGCCGCCCCACCGGGTTCCTGTCGTAGTACTGGACGTCGATCTCCTGCAGATGCCCGTAGATCTGCATCCGCATGTCGAACATGATCCGCTGGCCGGTGTTCTGGAGCGTCCACGTCTGGAGAAACTCGAGACCGAAGCTCGCGACGAGAATCGTCAGGAACGCGATCGCGAGCAGATCGAGCCCCTCGAGACTTCCCTGGGCGATGTAGTCGTCGATCGCGATCTTCATCAGGTAGGGCTGAGCCAGTTGGAGCAGCGATGCGCCAACGATCGCCCCGAACGCGATCAGCACCTGGAGCCAGTAGGGACGGAGGTACTCCAGCAGCCGCCGCATCAGGCGGGCGTCGTAGGCTTTTCCGAGTACCTCTTCTTCGTGGACGGACAACTGAAACTCCGAACTATGAACGCCGAACTACGAACTACGAACTACGAACTACGAACTCAGAACCAGTTCATAGTTCGGAGTTCATAGTTCGGAGTTTCTCCTCAGCTCGCTTCCAGTTCCTCCTCGAGCAACTGCTTCCGATACATCGACGCGTACGTGCCGTCGAGCGCGACCAGCTGTTCGTGCGTCCCGCACTCGATGATCCGGCCGTCGTCCATGACAAAGATCTGGTCGGCGTCGCGGACGGTCGAGACCCGGTGCGCGACGATGATCGAGGTGCGTTGACGCATGACACCGCGCAACCCCTCGAGGATCTCGTCCTCCGTCGACGTGTCGACGGCCGAGAGCGCATCGTCAAGAATCAGGATCTGCGGGTCGGCGTACACCGCGCGGGCGATCGCCGTGCGCTGTTTCTGACCGCCGGAGAGCGTGATCCCCCGCTCGCCGATGACGGTCTCGTAGCCTTTCGGGAACGACTCGACGTCCTTGTCGAGCCGGGCGACGGCCGCGGCATGTTCGAGGTCACCGGCGGCGGCCCCCTCGCGGTCCGCGAAACGAATGTTTTCCGCGATCGATGACGAAAAGAGAAACGGCTCCTGCGGCACGAATCCGATGGCGCCTCTCAGCTTCGGGAGCGGAATCTCGCGGACGTCGACGCCGTCCACGAACACGGTTCCAGGCGGCGGCTCGTGAAGCCTCGGCAACAGCGAAATCAGCGTCGTCTTGCCGGATCCCGTGCCGCCCACGAAGGCCGCCACCGTTCCGGCTTCGATGCTCAGGGATACGTTGCGCAGCGCGGGCCGTTCAGCACCGGGATACGTGAACGTGAGGTTCCGAATCTCGATGTCCCCGGTGATCGTCAAGGCCCGGCCTGCATCCGTGACGTGGTCATCGGCAATCGCGGGAATCGAGTCCATCACTTCGAGCATGCGTCCCCATGACGCCAGGCCGCGCTGAAGGATGTTCGTCACCCATCCGAACGCGATCATCGGCCAGCTGAGCATCGCGAGATACGAGTTGAACGCGAAGAACTCGCCGAGCGTGATCCGGCCGCGGATGACCGCGTCGCCTCCCATCCACAGCACGAGCAGCGCGCCCAGACCGAGGAAGAACGTCATGCTCGGATAGAAGAGGCCCTGAAGCCGGATGAGGACCTTGTTGCGGCTGACGTACTCCTCGTTGGCGGCGCGGAACCGTTCCAGCTCGTGCGCCTCCTGGCTGTAGGCCCGGACGACGCGCACACCTGAGAGGTTCTCCTGGACGACGGCACTGAGTTCCGAGAGCTGCGCCTGGATGCGCTCGAAGCGCTTGTGGATCGCGCCGCCGAAGTACCACACGCTCAGCGACACGAACGGCAGCGGCACCAGCGCGATCAGTGTCAGCCGCACGTCGATCGACAGCATCACGGCGATCGCGACGACGAAGATGAGGACGGTGTTGCTCGAATACATCACCGCAGGCCCGATCATCGTCCGGACGGCGTTGAGGTCGTTGGTCGCGCGCGACATCAGGTCGCCGGTGCGCCGCGACTGGTAGTACCCGAGCGGCAGCAGCAGGAGCCGGGCGAAGAAGTCGTTCCGGATGTCGTATTCGATGTGGCGCGACGCGCCGATCAGGATCCGGCGCATCAGAAAGCGGAAGATCGCGCCGACGATCGCGATCCCCATGATCAGCGCCGCGTAGCGAACCAGCTTCTCGCGGGTGACGCCGACGGTCAGGTCGTCGACGGCGAACTTGAGGACCCACGGCGGCAGGAGCTGAATGGCCGTGGTCACGAACACGCAGATGAGGCCCCAGAAGAACTCGCGTCGGTATCTCAGAACGTAAGGCAGCAATCGCCGGAGCGCCGGACTCATCTCTCCCGAGTATATGTGCTATTCTGACTGCCGCCTCTCCCAGCAGGCTGCCTGCCCCTGATCCCGGGGGCTGAGTTCCCTTTTCTCATTTCGGGGCCGAGAAGCGACATGCGTACACGCATTGCGGTGGTCTTTCTATGTTTGACGTTCGTGCTGTCGGCGGTGCCGGCAGACGCGCAGTACGCCGTCCGCCGGTCTTCGGACCGGGCCACCGGCGAGAACTACCACGTCGAGATCAGCGGGTTCCTCTGGAATCCCACGCCGACGATCGGCATCGCGAGTGAATCGATCCCGGGCGTGATCGGCGACAAGATCGACTTCGTCGAGGACCTCGGCATCGAGAAGACGACCTTCAAACAGCTTCGGGTGGTGCTGCGGCCGGCCACCAAGCACAAGTTCCGCTTCGAGTACACGCCGATCAACTACGTTCAGCCGAGCGGCGAGCTGCGCCGCGACGTCGTGTTCAACGGGATCCTTTACCGCGTCGGGATCCCGGTCGCGACCGAGCTCGACTGGAACGCGTATCGCTTCACCTACGAATACGACATCGTCTATCGCGACCGCGGGTTCTTCGGCATCCTGCTCGAAGCCAAGTACACCGACATCCGTGCCGAACTGGAGAGCGCGTTCAACAGCGAGTTCGTTCACGCCCGGGCGCCGATTCCCGCGGTCGGTGTCATCGGCCGGGTCTACCCTGCCCCGAACTTCTCGATCACCGGGGAGTTCAGCGGCGTGCGCTGGCCGAGCAGCATCGACGAGGACTACGAGGGCAAGTACTTCGACTTCGACATCTACGGCACGGTGAACTTCAGCGATCACTTCGGCGCCCAGGCCGGCTATCGCTCGTTCGACGTGTTCTACCGCGTGGACTCGGACGAAGGGGATTTGAAGATCAAAGGTTTTTACTTCGGGGGTCTTGTGAGGTTCTGAGATGGTCAGTGGGCCTTTGCTGTCGCTGGCCGATTGTCAATGCTGAATGACGAATGACGAATGCTGAATGGCTCACAGCACGTTTTGTCATTCGACATTCGTCATTCGTCATTGACAGCTGCCCCTAGCCTCCAATTTTTACCCATACGCCCAGGTACCTGTTGTCCCTGCTCTTCGAATCGACCTCTGAGGGTGTGAAGCCGGCGGAGGTCGTGAAGCGGACGGCGGTGGCGCCGCGGGCGTGATCCAACGGGATCTGGAGGGTTCGCTCCTCGCCGGGTCCAAGCCGCATCTCCTCGCGCCAGCGGCCGTTCGAGATCAGCACCGTGTTCTCGCTCGCGCCGTTCCTGACCAGGACGACTTCCGCCGGGTGCGGCGTGTCGGGCTGGATGACGATCTCGCTGGTCGTCTCCCCTCGCACCCAGAAGGCTTGCGGTTCCGGATAGCTCTGGTCGTCCATGAAGAACGTGGTGGTGTTCCCGTAGCGCACCGCGTGCCTGGCGTAGCCGTCCGTCAGGCGATGCTCGGGGAGCACCAGGCGAAGCGGCTTCACCTCCAGGCCGCCAACGTTCCGCTTGGTGTTCTCGTCGCCCCGAATGACCAACGCGCGGACGTCAACCGGGAACCGGACCGTCGCCCCCGAGGCGAACTCGGGCAACGTCGTCGTCTGGATCGCGAACTGGTCGCGGCCGATACCGATCATCACCCAACCGTCGGATCCGTTCACGATCGGCCGGACCTCGTAATCTCCTGCGGGGATCGCGGGGATCGAATACAGCGGCCGGTCATTTCGCCCGGCGCCGCCAGGCACGGTTGAGCGCTCCGGCCGAAGCGTCAGCAGCGCGGCGGCCTCGGTGCGCGAAATCCGCTGCGGCCATGAGAGTCGAACCGCCAGCAACCGGCGTTCGCCGGAGACCCGCCTCAACGCCTCGAGCTGCGAAGGTGTCGTCACGCGGCCGTTGACGCCCTCGACGCTCCAGTTGATGGCGACCGCGATCGATGCGGCAGTCGCGAAGACGAACGCGACCGCGGCAACCATCTGGGCCCGACGCGTGAGGACGTTCCGCCGCTCGAGGACGCGCAACAGCAGCCACGCGCCGACGCCTGCCGCCAACCAGATCGCCGTCCCCCTGAAGATCGGCACCTGCGTATCGCGAAGCTGGTTCCACAGCGGCAGTGCGCGCGCCAGATCGACGGTGCTGTTCAGCCACTCCAGCCACTGCGCGGGCATTTCGCGGACGTTGAACGCAAGGGCCCCGTCGGCAGCGAACACCAGCACGCACGATGCGAAGACGGTGAACACCAGCGACGCCAGCGCCGTGATCCGCGTCACCCGCAGCGTCATCGCGCTCCACGCCGCGGCCGCGGGAATCGCCAGCCACGGCAGGAGCGGGACGACGAACCGCGCCGGGGCGCTGCGGCCTCCCCACCACATCGCGACGTAGGTGACGACGATGAGATAGGGGACCATGACGAACAGCATCTCGAACGCGTGGCGACGCCAGGCGCGGCGCGAGAGCATCACGCCGATGCCGGCCACCGCGCAGATCAGCACGGGCGCGTACGCGAACAGCCCGAACCGCTGGTCGAAGAACAGCCCGGTCAGGCCGCCCGGTACGAATCCGAACGAGCCCTCCTCCCCGCCGTAGGGCGCCGACGGATCCGGCGTGCCGTAGATCTTCACGAAATACGCCAGCCATACCAGGCAGCTTCCCGCGGGCAGCGCCAGGAACGCGAGCGCCTTGCCGGCGGCGTTCGGCACGAGCGACATGCGCAGCAGGACCAGCGCCCCGACTCCGCCGGCGAGGACGGCGAAACGGGTGTGCATCCAGGGCAGGATCGCGAGCGCCGCGCCGTGCCACAACCAGGGCTGGATCGATTCGCGTTTCTCAGCGATCTCGTCGTCCAGCCGCAGCAGTGCCCACGCGCCGGTCAACAGGAGGACCGCGCCGGGGCCATCCGGATAGATCGTGAAGCTGTGAAAGATCCACGTCGTCGAGAGCGTCACAGCCGCCCATCCGAACCAGGCGGCGTCGTGCCGGCGCGTGAACGTCCAGGCAAGGTGCCATGCGAGGGCGGACCCAAGCGCCGAAACCACGATCACGAAGAGCACGGACGCCGGGTAACCGCCGATCGCGAACGCGGGAGCAACCAGCGCCGATACCCCCGGCGCGTGGATCGAATAAATCTGCTTGTCCCGGCCGCGGACGCGGAAGTCGGGCGGCAGTTCGCCGCCGAAGTAGCTGCGATAGTCGCGCTGCCGGTGGTTGTTCTCGATCCTGAGGTCGCCGTCCTTCAGCAGGCTCTGCGTGATGACGAGATAGTGCGGCTCGTCGCCGCCAGGCACTTGCGGCGAGACCTGCCACCACGCCACGAGGCTGATAACGAAGGCGAGGACGCCAGCTGTGCGGACGCCCGGCCGCACGACGGCCGTGAGGCGGATCGGCGACGACACGGCCATCGCGGCTGCGAACGCGAGCCAGACGAGCAGGACGAGCCCGCCGGTCCAGAGGTGGAGCGCGGGCGGCAGCGGCAGCCAGGGCAGAACGAGGAGCAGGAGTAGCGCGATGGGCCACGCGCTCGTGCCCCGGCGCACGGCCCAGAACACCGCTCCGGCGGCGCCCACGCAGATCGCGATCGCCGGCAGCGAGAGCGGAAGCAGGGCGACTCGTTCGAGGCCGTCGCCGGTGTAGGCCAGCGTTCCCTGCGACAGCCACGCCGCGATCGCGGTGACGAACGCGGCACACACCGCCCGAAGTGTCGGTCCAGAGGAGATCAACTTAACCAGAGTGGGGAAATTGTATCGCCTGCCTGACCGCGGTGCGCGGTCCGCGGTGCGCGGTCCGGGGTCCGGAGTCCGGGGTCCGGGGTCCGGGATCCGGCGTGCGGGGTGCGGGG
>DASWVN010000004.1:0-20359 GCA_036401215.1 Vicinamibacterales bacterium
GGAGACGCTGGTGCAGTATCGCCTGCGAATGACCGGTATAGATGTACAACTGCAACGGCGACGCCGCTTTTCTGCCTGAAATTCCGACGCAGCCGGACAACCGGCTTTCAGCCACATAGGCTCGCTGTGCACTGCCGGAAACACTTTGCCGGCGCGCCAATCCACAACGTGGTCGCTCGACCGTCGATCCTGCACTGTCCCCACGATTGTCCCTGTGAGCCGCAAAAGGAGGGCCTCCAGGGCCAACAGCAGCCAAGTCGCGGAATCGGAGATGTTGTGGAAGCGGAAGGATTTACGAGAAAACACGACGATGGCCGAAAAGCTGATCGACGTTTAGCAAACCGCCGCCTTCAGCCTCTCGGCCACCTCACCAGACCCTGTAAGTATACGTTTCGGCAATGGGTTGAGGAAAGCGATTGTCCCCGCCACAGAGACGCGAACGTGTGAAATCGGGTGCTTCAGCGCGTGTTGTCAGGAGTTCCGCCGTGCTCAGGAGCCGACACAGAGCGACGGAACATCGCGCGTATCAGCAATGCCAGCGCGGGAAGCGCCAGTGCACCTGCGAAGACCAGGACGAAACCCGCTTTGGGGGCGGAAGCGCCCATGCCGGCGTACCAGGCTGAAACGACCACATTCGCGGCGCTCACGGCCACGAAGACGTGGGCGAACGGAAGGCGTAATGTGCCAGCCGAGATCACCGACGCCTCCGCCAGCACGGGAACCGGGCGGAACAGGACCAGGGAAAGCACGCCGTGCGCCTGCAGCGTCGCTTCGGCACGCGCGATGTCGTCAGGCGCGACGACGGCGGCCGCTGCCGGCCGGCCATACCTGTGGCCGAGGAGGTACCCTCCCGAGCACCCCAGTGTCATCCCGACCGCGGATGCAACGGTTCCCCAGAAAAAGCCAAGCAGCGTGCCCGCGGCGGTGCTCACCAGGCTGGATGGCACGGGCAGGAAGATATCACTCGCGAGAAGCGCGACGACGGCAATGCCGGTCAGCGATCGGGAACGGTCCGGGGCCAGCGCACGCATCGACATGTCGAACATGGCGTCTTCGAACATGACGAATGGCGCGAGGATCAGGCCCAGCAGCAGTGCAACGAGAATCGCCCATCCCTTGAAACGGGCGCGAGCGGGCCGGGCCGGAGTCGACATAGCAGTGTGAAGGGGAAAAGCGGAGCACAGGCTAACGCAGCCCCGCTCGCTCACGCAAACAGCGCCCGTGCTCAACCTGGTGCCCCGGCACATCGAGCGCCAATCCAATCGACGCGAGTTTTGGTAGACTGCCGCCGCCTGTGATCAGTGAACGGACGGCTCGCTGGCTCTCGAGCGTTTTGTTGGTTGCCTGGTGGCACTGCGTGCCCGCTGCCGGCGCACCGCAACAGAACGCCCAGGGCGCCGCGCCTCCTCCCCAGTTCAAGACCGCCATCGTCGTGACGCCGGAGCGAGGGGAAACACCGAGAACGTCCGTTCCCGTCGCCACGAGCGTGCTCGACGCGACTCAGCTTCCGGCGCTGCCGGCGGCACACTTCAGCGAAATCCTGCCGTTCCTCACCGGCGTTGTCACCGCGCGATCCGAGTTTCACGCGGGCCGGCCGATCGCCTCGGCGCGCGGATTCTTCGGCGGAGGTGAAGCCGAATATCTCGTGCTGCTCGTCGACGGCGTGCCGGCCGCAGACGTCGAATCCGGATTGATCGACTGGTCCGTCGTCCCTGTCACATCCATCACAAGAGTCGAGGTGAGCCGCGGGCCCGGCTCGTCGCTCTACGGCGATTCCGCTGTCGGTGGCGTCCTGCAGACATTCACTGAAGGCGCCGCCTCCGGCGGGCGGGTGAGCCTGGAAGGCGGGTCGTTCGCGACGTTCATCGCCGACGGCTCCTACGGAAGGCGCCGAAACGGCGTGAGCTTCAGCGCGGCCGGAGCGGCGAGAACCACGAATGGAGCGTTCGAGCACTCGGAGAGCAAACAGTACAGCGGCACGGGCAGCATTGATGGGCGCTTCGGCCTCTTCAGCTGGCGGGCGGCTGGGACCGCGAGTCACCAGCGCCGCGACGATCCAGGAGCCGAAGTGCGAAACGCGCCGCCGGCAGCAACTGGGGCGACGTCTCCGTACCGCTTCGACGAGACCAGCCGCCATGGGCAGTCAGCCGCGTTTACCATCCGGCATGATTCGCCTGGCTTGCTGCCGCAACTGCGGGTCTACACCGGCGCGCGCCACGAAGATTCGATCCGCACCACCCTGCTCGCGCCCGCGTTCCCGATCAGGCAGGCGCGCGAACTTGCGACGACCGCCATCGGCGGCAGCTTCGACGCCGAGCACCGGTTCGGCTCGGCGGCGGGCTTGCGGTTCGGTTTCGATCTCTCTCGTGAGTCGCTGGACAGCGCATATCACACGGTTGACGAGACGGGCACGGTTGGCGCCCCGACGTTCTCCGCGACCGGCCACCGAGTTCGGTCGGGCGTGTTCGCCGCGGCATCGCTCGTCCCGGCGCCGCGAGTCCGCATCTCAGGGGCGCTGCGCTGGGACAGCGTGGACGATTCCGGGTTTGCGCAGCGCTCGCCCGACGCGTCGGCGGCGGCGTGGTCGCCACGCGCTGGTGTGGTCGTCTACGCGAACGAGGCCCGAACGGTCTCCGTGTTCGGCCAGGTCTCGCGGGCATTCAAGATGCCGACGCTGGACCAGCTCTTCGACGTGCGTCCGTTTCGCGATCCAGTCGGCGGAACAATCACTATCTCCAACCCGACATTGCGGCCGCAGCATGCCACCAACGTCGAAGCGGGCATCATCGGCGGCACGCGCGTGAGCTGGAGCGCCGTGGCCTACCGCATGGACGTCACCAACGAGATCGATTTCGACGTACGGACGTTCTCCTACGGCAACATCGGTCGTAGCGCACATACCGGCCTCGAGCTCGAGATCGAATGCCGCCACTGCAGCCGCCTGCGCCCGCTCGCCTCATACACGCTGTCGCGTGCCATCGACGACCGGACCGGCGCGCAGCTGAAGAACGTGCCGAGACACGCGTTGAGCATTGCCGCGGACGCGGGCCTCGGGTGGGGCGTCGAACTCTACGCGCGCTACACGCACCGGTGGGGCGCCTACCTCGATGATGAGAATGCCTTGCCGCTCGAGGGACCGTCGCGGCTCGACATGCGAATTCGACGGCCGATTGGCCGTCACCAGGTGTTCGTCAGTCTCTACAACATCACCGGCGACGATTTCGAGGAATACGGATACACGTTGAGCGACTTCACCGGCCGCGTCGTGCCCTATATCCATCGTGGCGCCGGCGCCGCGGTGCGGGCCGGATTCACGCTGTCATTCTGAACGACTACATGTTCAGGTTGCACCACCGCACGAGCAACGCCCGCTTGCCTGCCGACAGCTCGCGCGTGATCGGCATGTAGAGCGTGGAGTTCCAGAAGTTCGGGTCCGTGAACTGGATCATGTTGTTGGCGAATGCCTTGACCTTCTCCGGGTCCTGCGGCGCGTCGTGCGGTCCCCACGGGATGAACGTGGACATGATCGGATAGAGGAGCGAGAAGTAGCAGAAGACCTCGGAGTAGATGAACGGCCAGTTGTTGATCTGTTCGTCGGTATAGCTGCTGTAGTCGTCGGTCGGCAGAATGCGCACGAGGGCGTAGAACTCGTTGTCCCACGCGAAGTTCGGGGCCGCCGGTGGCACGTTGGCGTCGCGGAAGCGGATGGCACTCGTGCCGGGACGAATCGCCGTCAACGTCAACGTGAGCACGCCGCCGGCGGGCACGACGACCGATTCGGTCATCGCCGGCACGGTCTGCGGTCCACCACCGTAGTAGCGCAGGAAGTACGATGTGTTTGGCAGCGCCGTCGCACCCGCCACGCTGAAATACGGTCCCGTCGAATCCGGCGGCGTGCCCGGAAGCGGCACCGGCACCATCGGCTTGTCGGGGTTGATGTAGTCCTTCTGGCACATCCAGTGCTCGAGGATGACGGTCGTGGGCGTCTGCGCCAACACCCCCTTCCTGAATACCTTGATCGTCATCGTAGCCGTGCCAGGCTGCGGTGGCCCGCCCGGCTGCGGGATCGCCTCCTGGAAGTACACCGCGCGGTCGTCGGTTTGAATATCGATGTCGGGCACTTCGGCCAGCAGCACCGTCGCGGGCGACAGCCCCTGAATGGCCAGCGTGCCGGTGGCGATGTTCTGCTGGATCTGCGCCAGGTTTGGACTCGACGCGTAGCTGATCTCCACGAGGCCGCCACCCGACTCGTAGGTCTGTTGATCGTTGGGGATCGAGCCGATCGTGATCGGCGTTCCACCGGAGGCCGGTACGACGACCAGGTTCAACGGTCCCAGCGAAAGCTTCTCGTTGGTGTTGACGTTGCACTCCGGGAACGTGCTGATCGCATCAAGAGTCACCAGCGCATTGGTGGTGTCAACGTTGGCGAGGGCTTCGCCGAGCGCGATCGTGCTGGCGGTCACTTCCTGGCCGCCGCAGGTGGCGCCGGCGGTTGAGAATTCCTTCTGCACGTAGAGCTTGCGGCCGGGGGGCGCGCTTAGCATGTCGCCTGGCTGAAGCACGCCGATGGTGCCGAGCATCTTGCCGACGTACGGGTTCGGCGAGTACACCCCCTTCGCATAGTCTGCGTACAACTCTTCGGGAGTGGTCTGGTAGATCGCGTCGTAGAAACAGTAGCGGATGTTCAGGCCCGCGCCCGCGGCGGCCGCCGCTGCCAGATCGTCGAGCGCCGGGGACGTGACGCCCGACGGGTTGATCCGGAGGCCAGGGCCGTTCTGCACCGAGCCAATGAAGATCGCCGACACCATCTGAAAGCCGATCGCGTTGGGATCGACGTTCTTGTACGGGTTGATGAAGTACGAGAACGCCCGGTTGTTCTGCTGCGCATCGATCAACACCGTCTTGCCGTCGGCGGCAATCACCCGGAAACCTGCGGAGAAGATCTGCGTGGTGATGAGGGCGAGCGGATCGACGTCCACCATCACGGCGTTCGACGGCGGACCACCGAAGAACACGTTGCCCACAATCTGCACGGTCGCGCCGTAGAGCGGATCCGTCGTGGGAACCGTGACGCCCGGTCTCGCCCAGATGGTGTTCACCGTGGCGGATTCGAAGCGGGTCGCGTGGTCACCGTAGTAGTTCCAGTGCGCCTGCTGACCGTACGGGCCGCCCTCGGAGGCCGGCAGCCCGGTCATCAGTCCCATCAGCCACGCGCGCGCCTGCGCCGAATCGGCCGCGCCGCCATACGGCAGCGTCTGCTGCCCCGCGGGGTATTGCACTTGCGCCCCGGGTATCGGCGTCATCGTCGGGTTGAACGTCAACGTGTCGACGCTGAACACATCAGCGAAGTCCTGGTTGTTCGCTGTCGAAGGGTTGGCGTACACCCCGCCCATGAAGTGAAAGACGGGACGGCTCAAGTAGCTCATCGTCGCGTGCCTTTGCTCGTGGTGGTGCCCGTGGTGGAGTGGGCGTTACGGAACGACCAGGCGTAGTCCATCGGCTTGAACGTGGCGTTGGGATATTGCTGCCGGGCCACCGCCTGGAAGTCGATCTTGCCGGTGTAACCCTCGACGTTGCCGTTGGCGGTGTTCCAGAACGTCAACCGCGGCGTCTGCGGCGGCCCGATACTGCTCAGCGAGTGACACGTCATGCACGACGATGAGGACTGGAAGTACGTTTCAGCCTGTGTGTTGGCAAACAGCGTCGGCTGGCCGTTGTCGTCGGTGAATGCCGTCTGCCATCCCTGGATGGCGTAGTACTGCCACTTGGTGCCGGCCAGGTCGGCTTGAAACTTCGTGTTGTAGGCCGTTGCAGCGGGGTTGAACGTCTGATTCGGCCCAACCGCCACGCCGGGCTGGCCCTCGTAGAACTGGAACGTCGCCGTGGGGTTGTCCTGCTGCTCGAAGGTCACCCACAGCCAGTCGGGCAGCACCTTGCTGATGATGTGAAGCCCGGTCAGGCCCACCTTCGACAACTTCGCCTTGCCGTTTTCGTCGGTGTAGATCCCGTACGAGGTCCAATAGCGGCTGTCGTCCACACCCGGTTCGAGGATCCGCCAGGCCGCCTTGACCTCGATCGCCGGGACGGGGAAGTTGAATGTGTAGGCCGGATCGTTGAGCGCCGCTTCCTGGCCTTCGAGGTTGAACAACTCGAAGCCGCTGGGGTTGTTGACGACGTACTCGAAGGCATCGCGATTCATGCGCACCTCGTACTGCACGATCCTGGCGGCGCTGTCGACGATCTGTCTGCCGTCGATCATCGTCGCCTCCGACAAGTAGTGCAGGTACGGCGAATCGACGGAGCCAACGGCGGCAGCGGCGCTCGCCCATTCCGGCGACTGCGACGCCACCACGAACGGAGAGTTCCACGGCGCGGGCATCGAGCCGTTCGTGAGATAGACGTCCGCGGTGCTCTTGAAGGTTTCCCAGACCGTTGGGCCTGGCGCCCCGATCTGCTTGTCGAAATCGGGCACGCCGCGTTCGTTGGCCAGTGCCGGCCACGATAAGAACACGAACAGCGTCCACCCGAACTCGCCCGGATCCTGGAGGGCGGCGGACGCCCCGCCTGTCGTGGGATCGACGGGCGTGAGCGCTTTCCGGGGCGGTGAGGCTTCTGGCCCGGGAGGAGCCTGGCAGGCTCCGGCCCACATTGCGACGAATGCCGAGACGATCACTGCGGCCAGGCGTCGACGTGCTGCGTGCATCTTTACTCCCCCTGAAACGCGACGTTCGCTGGTTCCGTACAGGCGGCGGCGACGCTCGTGGCGCCCCACGCCGACCACGCCTCGCGAGCCGCGTCGCGGTGCCGTTTCCCTTCATCGCGGTCGCCTTGCTGCGCGGCCATCTCGGCCCATCGTTCATGGGCCATGCCGATGACCTGCACGTATCCCGTTTCTGTCGCGGCGGCGATCGCGGCGGCGTAGTGCGCGGCGGCGGCCGCGTGACGGCCGGCCACCCGCTCGCTCTCACCCGCCAGCAGTCGGTGCTTGTGCGCGAAGTTGCCGGGGCATCGCGCCGCCCACGACGCGAACTTCTTCGTCGCTTTCTTCAAGACGGCGCCCGCGCCGGAACTGCCGGCGGCAGCGGCGATGAGCGCGTCGAGAAACACGTGCTCGGTGCTGTGGAGCATGCCGGCGGACGCCTTCAGATAGCTCGCCGACGCCGCGGCGAGTTCGGCGGCGGCGGCGTATTGCTTCCGCAAGTACAACGCGAGCATCTTGTCGACGAAGTAGAAGTGGGCGAAGTGTTTTGACCCGAATCCTTCGACCTCCTTGACGAACGCGGCCTCGTCGAACGTCTCGTCGTCAAACGAGGCGGGGCCGGCAGTGGCGCCCTTGAGGCAGGCAATCGTTTGCCGCACGGCCCGCACGCAGCCAAGAGTCTCACGCTGCTGCGCTCGCGCCAGCCAATCCGCGTGCTGGCCGGCCAACGCGTAGATGTCGTCGAGCGGCACGCCCCGCATCAACTGGCTTTGCACCGTGCCGGCGCAGGCACAACCCGTGTGAAACAAGTCGCCGCTCTCCAACCCGGCGGCGTGCGCTTGTTGCCAAAGGGCCTCGGCTTCGGTCGCCGGTCGCAGCCAGGACGTTCCGAAGTAGCCGACCACGAAGCGGACCTCGGCGCGCTGCGTGCGGTTGTTGTAGCGCTCGACCAGATCCAGCGCGACGCGGCCGTACTCGTAACCGGTTTCGTACCGTCCCAGGACGCCGCCGAGAAAGATCGCCCCGAACACCATGAACGGCACAGCCGACTCGCCGATGTTGCCGTGGCGGAGCGACAGCGTGACAGCCTTGGTCGAGATCGCGACGCACAGCTCGGGACGAACCTGGAACGCCGATTTCGCCGTCGCCGAGATGATCCGCACCGCCCAGCGGTGCTGTTCGTCGGTCATCTCGGGCAACTGCGAAATATCGGCGACACGCCGGCGGCCAAGCTGCCACCGCGCTCGCGCCAGGTCCAGGAGGAAGGCGGGCGGCACGAAGTTGGCCGGCAGACGCACGCCAAAACTGGCCGCCGCCTTGCGGCCGGTGTCGTACGCATCGCGGAAGCGTCCGATGTCGGCGTAGAAGTGGATCAGGCGCTCGAGGACTTCCGCCTTTGCGACGGTCGAGCCCGCCAGTTTCGCCGCCAGCGTGAAATACTCCTCGGCACGCTCGAACGCGAGCACTTCGACCGCGGCGTCACCCGCCTTTGCGTAGTAGGTCGCGGCTCGCGCCGGCTCGGAGTGCGCGAGGTGCACGGCGATCGTTTGCGGCTCGGCCACGCCGCTCGCCTCGAGGGCGCTGGCCAGCCGCTTGTGGCACTCGAGCCGGTTGCCGTGGTCCACGTGGGCAGCCACGCTCTCGCGCACGCGATCGTGATAGCACTCGATCTGATCGTCGACGCTCGGACCGGTGGTGCGAACGAAGTGACTCGTGCGGAGCGCGATCACGACCTGTTGTGGAAACGAGTCGAACCCGGCGGCCAATGCCGCGTCGCGCACCCGCACGGGTTGTCCGGCCACGGCGATCGTCTCGAGCAGCCGCCTGGGCGCGGCGTCCAGCAGTTGCACGCGCGACCACAGCACGGCGTCGAGATCGAGGCCCGAGGCTCGCTCGAGATTCAGCCCGGCGCGCACGTGACGCGCCAGCTCGATGATGAAGAACGCGTTGCCGCCGGACTCCTTGAGGATGCGCTCGGCGATGTCCCTGCTATCCGGCCGGGCCGAACCAATCAGGGCCAGGGCCAGCTGCAGCGTCTCGCCCTCAGCCATCGCCGGTACGTCGACGACCTGCCACTCGACGCCGGCTTGCGGCTCGCGTTCGGCGGCCACCAGGGCATCGAGGCAGGCGCTCCGGCCCGCGGATTCAGTGCGGTGCGCCAGCAGCACCAGTGCGCGCGGAATCCGCGACGCGCGCAACAGTTCGACCAGCAGTTGCGCCGAATCGACATCGCCCCACTGCACGTCATCGATCGACAGCACCAGCGGACGCGATTCGGCGATGCGGCCGAGCAGCTCACCGAGGGCCTGGAAGCCGAGACTCCGCTGCTCGCGCAGATCGGCGCCGTGACCGGCTGTCTCGCCGGTCTCGCGAACGCCGGGAAGCCGTTTCAGCACCGGGAACAGGCGCGCGAGACCGGCGATGTTGGACGGCAGCACCGTCGCGAGTTCGTCGGCCGGCAGACGCGCCAGATAGTTGTAGAGGGAGTCGAGCAGGCTGTCCCATGCCTTGTACGGAACAGACTCCTGCTCGTAACAGCGGCCGGTCAGCACGACGACGTCGGGACGCTGCGATATCGCCTCGAGAAAGTGCGAGACGAGCGTGCTCTTGCCTGCGCCCGATCGGCCATGGACGCGGCACACCACCACGTGGCCGCGCGCGCGATCGAACGCGGCACTCAGGCGGCCGAGCTGTTCGTGCCGGCCGACAAACGGCGTCTCGCTCTCCCACGTCTCAGCGGCAAGGGATCCCTCGGGAGCCGCGACGCCGCTCAACGCGGCCAGGATCGCGTTGCCCGAGGGCCGTGAATCGGGATCGCGTGACAGCAGTGCCATGCACAACGCATCGAGATCCGCGGGCAGGTCACGCACGAGAACCGACGGGCGGACCGGATCCCTGGTCTTTCTCGCCTCGAGCGCCTCACGAGCGGGTCCGGTGAAAGGCCGCTGCCCGGTCAACGCTTCGTACAACATCACGCCCACCGCGTACCAATCGCTCGCGGTGCTGAGCGGCTGGGCCGAGGCTTGCTCCGGCGACATGTAGTGCACGGTGCCGGCGATGTAGTCCTGGTGGACGTAGCCGCTGCGATGGCTGCCGCGGCCCACACTGGCGCGCCCCGGACTCCCGGACTTGTGACTGTGCGGCACGGACGGACCGCTGGTCAGGTCGGCGATCAGGCCGAAATCGAGCAGGCGGACCCGTCCGTCCGGCGTGACCAGCACGTTTTCGGGCTTGAGGTCACGATGCAGCATGCCCGCCGAATGGAGCGCCATGACGCCCTCGACCAGTTGCTGCATCGCGGCCCGAAGTTTCTGTTCGTCGCGGATCGCCGAGGGTGCGGCGGCCGGTGCGGGAACATGCGAGGCGTCGAGCGACCCTGAATCCAGTCCGGTCATCGTGGCCTGATCGGCCCCGGACGGCGCCGGCGTCCCCGCGCCGGCGTCCGACCCATCAGCGTTGGCGTCCTCGTCCCGCACCCACTGCCGAAAGTTCACGGCATCGTCGAGCAGCTCCATGGTGAAGTGCCAACGGCCGTCGACGAGAAAGAGTTCGTAAAGCGAAAGCAGGTTGCGGTGGACCAGATCGGTGAGCGCACGGAACTCCTGCTTGAAGAGGTAAATCGTTTCGGGGTCGGCGCTGCGGAGAACCTTGAGCGCCACGCGTTCGCCACGCTCCTGGTCGAACACGTCGTAGACCATTCCCATGCCACCCGCGCCGATGAAGCGGTTGACTGAGAAACGAGCGGTTCCGGTGAATTCGTGGCCTGGCTCTGGCACCTGTCCCCTTCGAGCTGCGGGGCTCCGGCGGTGATACTACCATTTGGCTGAGCCAGCGAGGCTCACTCACCGTGGGGACGCTGGCGTCAGCACGCGCGCGGAATGCCGTTCAATGAGCGCCAGCGCGACAGCGTTGAGAGAGCTTTCATGCGAGCTGTTGGGCGCCGGCACGCGCCTTCGTGAAACGTGACAACCGCAACTGCGGATCCGGCTCGCCGTCCCCCAGCACGAGATCGGCGATCATCTCCCCGATGGCGGGACCCATCTTGAAGCCGTGACCCGATCCGCCGCCGGCGATCCAGACATTCTCGGCCGCGGGATGGCGATCCACGATGAAGTGGCTGTCGGGAGTGAGTTCGTACTGACAGACTTCAGCACCGAGGAGCGGTGCCTTCGCGAGCGCCGGGAACCGGAGTCGCAGGAAGGCGCGCGCCTCCTCGATCGCCTTCGGGGATGCGCGCCGGTCGCCGTCCGTCGGATCGAACGCCGCGCCGGGCGTATCGTCGGCCACCTTGAAGCCGCGAAACGCGTTTCCCGGGATGCCGTAGATCAGGCGGTCGCGGTAATCGACCCACACCGGCAGCGAGGGGTCCTCGAATCGAGCGTCTCCGGCCGGCGGACCGAAATAGAAGACCTCCTGCCGCGTTGCGCGGACCCGATCGCCGACGACATCGGGGAACAGACGGCCCAGCCAGGGACCGCACGCGAAGACGAACGCATCGGCGGCGATCGCTTCACCGCCTTCGAGCGAGATGCGCTCCAGGGGCCCGGCCGGCTCCGGACGTCTCACAGCCGCAAACCTGAATTCCGCGCCGAGGCCGCGCGTGTGCTCGAGCACCGCCGCGCAGGAGCGTCGCGCCAGCAGGTACCCGGCCTCTGGCTCGAACAGCGTTGACGAGATCCCGTCGAACGAGATCTGCGGCCAGCGCTTTCGCGCGTCTTCAATCGACGGACGTTCCGCCGGGAATCCCGCCTCCGCCATCACCGGCAGCGACGCCCTCGCAAACGCGTCGTCGTTACCGAACATCCAGAGCGCGCCGGTCCGCGTATACAGCGGCGTCCCCCACTCGCGTTCGCGGTCTCTCCAGAGGCTCAGGGCGCGAGCGGCCATCTTCGTGTAGATCACCCGGTCGCCGTACGAACCGCGAATGACGCGCGTCTCTCCGCCCGAACTCGCCCGCATGTTGCCCGGGCCCCACGCGTCCACCACGGTGACGCGCGCGCCGCGCCGCGCGAGCCACCACGCCGTCCACCCGCCGAACGCCCCCGCGCCCACCACCACCACACGACGGCCGGTCTGGAAGAGCGGCGCCTTCCTTAACAGGAGTGGTGCGGCGCCGAGAGCCAGGACGTCCCGCCGCGAGAGCATGCGGCGGACTCTAGCACACGGCCGACGGCGATTCCGCCCTGGGTCCAGGGGGAGTCCAGGTTGATCGCTACGGCAGGCCGAGGTCCGGCCCGGGGTCGGCTGTTTCGACCGGCGGCTTGCAGTTCACAATCTTTCCGTCGTTCGAGAACCAGATGCGCCAGCGCGGCACGCGGCACCAATGTGGATTGGTATTGGTGCCCTCAACTGCCGTACGATCGAAGCGGACATGGATGGGAAACAGTGATGGCAACTCCGGGCCGCAACGATCGCTGCCCCTGCGGCAGCGGACGCAAGTTCAAGCACTGCTGCCTGCGGGCATTCGGGGACGAGGATTCCCTCAGACTCCGGCTCCGGCATGCCGAGGGCACGGTCATGCCGGCGCTTTTCAAGTACGTGGCTGAGGAATTCGGTCAGGCGTTCTTCCAGGAAGCCTGGGACGAATTCGTCCTCTGGGAGGACGGATTCGTTCCATCTGATTCGCCTGAGAGCGGAACGACTTTCGAGCCGTTCCTGGCGTTCTCGTATGTCCCGGACGAAGCCGACGAGGACCTGCCGGAGGACTGGCCGACCGAACCCCTCGGACAGCACTTCCTGCGTCATCGCGGCGAATCGCTCCAGCAACTGGAGCGAGAGTTCATCGAGCAGGGATGCCGGAGCCCGGTGAGCTTCTTCGTCGTCGAATCGGTCGTGCCGGGACGATCGATGGACCTCACGGACATTCTGACGGGCCGCCGTTTTCACGTGCTCGAGCAGAGCGCATCCCAGGCACTTCGCGAGGGCGACATCACGTTTACGCGCGTCATCACCGCCGGCGGCGCCAGCATCATGATCGGCGCCTCCCAGTGGACGATCCTGCCGTCATGGCACGTGACGATCCTCGATTTTCGTGACACGCTGCGCAAGAAGGGAAAGCTGACGCGCGAGGAACTGCTCGATTACGACATGGAGATTCGCAGCCTCTATCTCGAGATCGCCGAGGCGATCGAGCATCCACGGTTGCCCGAGCTGCAGAACACCGACGGCGACCCGATCGAGCTGACGACGCTCACATACGAACTCCACGTGCCAATCGCGCAGGCGGTTGAGCGCCTCGTGCCCCTGGCGACGCTTCACGGCGAGACCCACATCAGCGATGAAACGCACGATTCGTCCGGCACGCTCACCGGGGCGGTGCTGGGCTGGTTGAAGGCCGGCAATCGCAGGAACGCGGGATGGGACAACACCGCCCTCGGCACCCTGCGGCTGGAGGGATCGCGACTCGTGGCCGAGGTCAACTCGGCCAGGCGGCGCGCACGACTCGAGAAAGAGATCGCGAAACGGCTCGGCGCCTCAGCCACGCTGATCGAGACCCAGGTCACGGACATCATGGCGGAACTCGAGAAGCGGCGCCGCCTCGGGTTGACCGAACCCGCCGATTCGGAGCCGGAAGATTCGCGCACGCCCGAGATCGAGGCCCTCGAAGCCGAATTCAACCGAAAGCAGTGGGATGCGTGGATCGACACGAAGGTCCCGGCGCTCGGGAACCGTACGCCGCGGCAGGCCGCAAAGACCGAGTCGGGACGCGAACGCCTCGAGGCGCTGTTGAGTGATTTCGCGCGTGCCGGCGAACGGGGTCCTTCGGGCGGACGGCCGCCAATCAGCGAACTGCGTCAGAAGCTCGGACTCGATTGACAACCGAACCCTCACTTCGCCGGTCCATCGGCACCTTCGCGCTCGCCGCCAGCATCGTGAACATCACGATCGGCGCCGGGATCTTCCGTCTCCCGGCCGACATGGCAGCCACGCTCGGCGCCACCGCGCCTGTCGCCTACATCCTGTGCGCGGTCGCGATGAGCCTGATCGTGCTCTGCCTTGCGGAAGCCGGCAGCCGCGTGGCGGCCACGGGCGGGCCCTACGCCTATGTGGAGGTGGCGTTCGGTCCGTTCGTCGGCTTTCTCGCCGGATTCCTGCTCTGGATGCTGCTGACGTTTGCGATGGCGGCCGTTGCGACGGTGCTCGCGGCGAACATCGGCGCGCTGGTCCCCAGCCTGGCACCGCCAGGTGCGTCAGCCGCCGTCCTGATCGCGATCTACACGGTCTTCGCCGCCGTGAACATCCTCGGGGTGGAGCGCGGCTCGCGCGTGAACACCGCCCTCACGATCGCGAAGATCCTGCCGCTGCTGATCCTCATCGCCGGCGGTCTGTTCGCGATCGACAGCCGCAACCTGGCGATCGTCGATCCGCCCGACATGCCGACGCTCGCGCGCAGCAGCATCCTGCTGATCTTCGCCTTTGCCGGCATCGAGGCGGCGCTCGTGCCGAGCGGCGAAGTCAAGGATCCGGCTCGCACGGTTCCACGCGCGATCTTCATCGCGATGGCCGTGATCACCATGCTGTACGCGGGGCTGCAGTTCGTCGCCCAGGGGGTGATGGGGGCCGCGCTCGCCGACTCGAAGGCGGCGCCGCTCGCCGAGGCGGCCGGCGTCGCAATCGGTGGGTGGGCCCGAACGCTGCTGATCGTCGGCGCCGTCCTCTCGATGCTGGGACATGCCGGCGCGATGATCCTGGCGACGCCGCGGACCCTCTTTGCCTTCGCGCGGGACGGCTTCCTCCCCTCGGCACTCGCCCGCGTGCACCCGGTGCACCGGTCGCCCTTTGTGGCCATCCTCCTGCAATGTGCGATCGTGCTGATCCTGGCGATCACCAGCACGTTCGAACAGCTGGCGATCCTCGCGAATCTCTCGACGCTCACGCTCTATGGGACCTGTTGTGTCGCCACGTGGCAGCTCCGCCGCCGCGATGTCCGGGCCGGCGGGATCCCCTTCAGGATCCCGGCGCCGAAGCTCGTGATCCTGCTCGCCTGCCTGGTGATTGGCTGGATGCTGACGAGCGTGACGCTCGCCGAATGGACGGCGTTCGCGATCGTCCTCGCGGTGGCGGCGGCGATCTTCGGGATGCAGCGGAGCCGGGTCGAGGCCCGGGCGCAGAAGACGCCGGCGGCGGCGGACTGATCGCGGGTTCAGCCGCCGAGCAGCGGCCGCAGGAACGACGACATGCCGGTCGCATCGTCTTTCAGCGGGATCTTGAACAGCTTCGACGCGTTCTCCGCCAGCATCAGCCGCTTGTCGATCGCCGGCAGGCGCAGTTCCTCCATGAATCTGAGGTACGACTCCATGGACGAGATCGGCCAGTCCGTACCGAAGAGCACCTTTCGCGGATTCATCCCCCACAGCAGCATTTCATGCAGCTGCTTGCGCATGTACTCCTCGAAGCGGTCGGAGAAGTCGCCCAGCACGAGGCCCGAGATGTCGGCGTAGACGTTCTCGTTCTTGTAGACCACCTCCATGCAGTCCCGCAGCCACGGGTTGCCGAGGTGGCAGATGACGAACTTCACGCGGGGAAAATCGACCGCCACCTCGTCGATGTGAATCGGGTGCGAGAACTTCACCTTGCCGCGCGGTGAGTAGGTGTCGCCGGTGTGGATCATCACCGGGACGTCGAACTCCTCGGCCAGCAGATATGCCGGCGTGAGCTTCGGGTCCGACGGGTAGAACGGCTCGTAGCCCGGATACAGCTTCAACCCCTTGATCACGCCCTCCTGCAGCAGCGAGCGCAGCTCCTCGACGTCTCCCGCCGTGAAGTTCGTCCACGACAGGCCCGCGACGACGTGCAGGTTCGGATGCTTGCGCGTCGCGTCGACGACGGCGCGGGTGGACGGACGGCCGGGGACGACCTTGTAGGACGTCAGCACGAGCGCCTCGTCGATGCGGTTGCGGCGCATGGCCTTGAGGAGCCGTGCGATGCACTCTTCGAGCGCATCCACCTGCTCGTCGTGATAGTTGTTCACGTGGGTGTGGCAGTCGATGATCATCTGGGAGGGTCAGCGGCGGATGTAACGGTTCATGACCGAGGCGGCCCACTCACGGCCGCCGAGACCGAACGCCAGCGCCAGTGCGAAGCACAACGCCGCGAACGCGATCTGGAACGCCGACACGAGCACCTGGCTCTGGATGGCGAGCTGCTCGGCGGCCATGAACAGGACGAAGGAAAGGACCGCCAGCCGTGCGACGGCGCCGATCGGCTCGGCCGCGGCGCTGCCGATGTTGTTCAAGTACGTGTAGACGACGCCCCCCAGGATGCGCGCGAGGAGCGAGCCGAACACGAGAATGCCCACGGCGAGGAGCACGTTGGGCAGGTAGTTGACCATCCGGGCAAAGAGATCGCCGGCCGCGGGGACGCCGAGCGAGTCGAGGAGCACGACGAAGATCCCGAGCAGGATCATCCAGTAGAGCGTTGCGCCGAGCAGCGTCACTGCCGTGTATCTGACGCCGCCCTGGACCAGGAAGTCCTCGATGCCCGCCCGTTCGGCCAGCACGTCGAACCGGATCGCGCGGAGGAACCGGATCGCCAGACGCCGCACGATCTTGGCGACGAGCCATCCGACGAACAACAAGACGACGGCCAGCAGGATCTCGGGCAGCGCGGCGGTGAACGCCGAGAGCTGTCGCTGGAGCGACGCCAGCAGGCGCGAGGATTCGAACATTCGACAAGCCTCCTTTGCGGAATGCTAGCGTTCGGAGGCAGCCCGGAGCAATCTGCACCCGAACTCGCCTCATAATCGGCGTATGGCTGTGACGATCGACCTTTCCGGACAGACGGCGTGGGTGACCGGCGGCGCATCCGGCATCGGGCTCGCCGCCTCGCGTCTCCTCGCCGAAGCCGGCGCGCACGTCGTCGCGCTCGACGTCCGTGAGGGGCCACCGAAGGATCGGATCGAGCATCACGCGCTCGATGTTCGTGATGCTGGTGCCGTCGAACGGCTCGTTCGCTCGTTCGAGGCCCCCGATATCCTGGTGAATGCCGCCGGGATCACACGCGACGCGGTCGTCTGGCGGCTCGCCGACGAGGACTGGGATGCGGTCATCGACGTCAACCTGACCGGCGCGTTCCGCATGACGCGCGCGTGCGCACCCGGGATGCGCCGGCGCGGCAGGGGATCCATCGTCAACGTCGCGTCGATCAACGGTCTTCGGGGCAGGTTCGGGCAGTCGAATTATGCGGCGTCCAAAGGGGGCCTGATCGCCTTCACGCGGGCGATCGCCACCGAGCTTGCGCGTGAAGGGATTCGCGCCAATGCGGTGGCGCCGGGTTTCATCGACACACCGATGACGCGCGGGTTGCCCGACGAGATCCGCCAGGCGGCGGTGCATGGCGCCTTGATGCGGCGGCTCGGGCACCCGGAGGAGATTGCCGCCACCATCCTGTTCCTCGCGTCCCCTCTCGCCAGCTTCATCACCGGACAGGTGTTCGTCGTGGACGGCGGGCAGCTGGCGTAGGGCCAACACGTCAGCGACGACTCGCGTGAGCGCGCCGTGTGCCGGGGCGACGTGCCCCGGCGCCGTTGCCCGTCCCGGTGAGACGGCCGGACATGATGTCACAGAGCTTGAACACGTCGTTGTCCACCAGGCGGTAATAGACGAACAGCCCGTCCTTCCGCCGGTCGACGAAGCCGAGCGCGTGCAGCAACTGAAGGTGCTTGGACAGGTTCGCCTGGTTCAGCCCGGTGCGGTCGCCGAGGTCGCCAACGGTGAGTTCTCCGTTCCGGAGGGCGTCGAGGATCCGCAGCCGCGCCGGCTCGGCGAGCGCCTTGAAACAGGACGCTATCCGGTCGAACAGCTCGTCCGTCAGTCTCATCGTTGCTCCTCCTGCATTCAGCTCGTGCGCGCTGGTTCGCGCGGCGGGTCCTGCGCGACCGGCTGGCCGGCGTTGCGCCACTCGTTGAAGCCGCCCGGAAGGTTGGTCACATCGCGGAAACCGCGCGCCTGAAGGATGCTCGCGGCAATCGCCGAGCGCGTGCCTCCCTGGCAGTGGACGATCAGCGGACGGTCCGGTGACAGCCGGTCCAGTTGCGAGGCCAGCTCTCCGAGCGGGATGTGCGTCGCGTTCGGGATGTGCCCCGACTCCCACTCGGCCTGCGAGCGGACGTCGAGGACGTCGGCCTCTCCGGCCAGAGCCGCCGTCGCCAGGCCGTCCACGCCGATCTGCGCCGTGCGCTCGAGCGCGCCCCGTGACTTCTCCCAGTCCGTCAGTGCTTCGAGGCTGACGTAGCCTCTCAGCCGATCGAGTCCGATCATCGCGAGATCGCGAACCGCCTCCATCACGCGGTTCGTCGAGCGGTCGTCGACCAGAAGGTAGAAGTCGGCATCGTACGGAACCAACCATCCCGCCCAGGTCGTGAACGCGCGATTCAGCGGGATGTTGATCGTGCCCGGGATGTGCCCTTCGGCGAACTCTGCGGCCGGACGGGTGTCGATGACGAGCGCATCTGCACCCAGCAGGCCGGCAAGACGATCCGTCGAAAGACGTTCGGGGAGAGCCAGCGCTCCCAGCAGGCGCGGACCTTCCCTGTTGATCCGCTTCATCTCACCGAAGTACTTCGGGGGATCCGGCTGACCGGAGAGCACGCGATCCACGAACTCGTCCTCGGTCATCGGCCGCAATCCCCAGTTCGTCAACCGCTCGTAGCCGAGCGTGCTCTGCGGCAGCGATCCGAGCCCCTTGCCGCACGCCGACCCGGCGCCGTGACCCGGCCAGATCTGAAGATGGCCGGGGAACGGCTCGAGCCGCTTCAGACTTGTGAAGAGCGTCCGCGCCGATTCCTTCATCGTGCCGGCCACGTGCGCGGCCTTCTCGAGGAGGTCGGGACGGCCGACGTCCCCGACGAAGACGAAGTCACCGCTGACCAGCGCGAGCGGCTCCGCCGCCACGGAGGTGTCGGTGACGAGAAAGGCCAGGTGCTCGGGTGTGTGACCCGGGGTGTGAAGCGCCTGGATCCGGACGCTGCCGACGTCGAATGCGTCGCCGTCCTTCAACAGGATGGCCCCGGCCTCCTTCGCGAAGGCGTACTGCCAGTCGGGCCCGCCCTCGGCAGACAGGTAGAGCTGTGCGCCCGTGCGGGCAGCCAGTTCGCGGCTGCCGGAGACGAAGTCCGCGTGGATGTGCGTCTCGGTCACGTGCGTGATCGACACGTTCTCTTCAGCCGCCGCGCGCACGTACTGCTGGACGTCGCGGTTGGCATCGATCACCACCGCCTTCCCCACTTCTGTCGAGGCGATCAAATAGCTGGCCTGCGCCAGCTTCGGGTCATAGAAACGCTTGACGAGAATCATGGATCGACCTCCTTCAGGACCTTGCGCTCCCGCGGCGCCCACGCACACGCGCAGGCCGGAGGATGAGGGTCCCCATCACTCAACTACACAACTATATAGTTGATTAGTGGCGGTGTCAACTCGCGGCCGGGTTGAACCCTCGCGCGACCGCGGCCATAATCCCTTCATGCACAGAATGTTCGGCCTCGCGATAGCTATCCTCGTTTTGGCTTCGAGCCCGTTCGTCGTCCCCGCCGGCGCCCGTCAGCAGGCGCAGGGGCCCCAGACGTGGCAGGAGATGCAGAACTTCCGCTCGGGCCCCACGCCATTCGAGCCGCTCATGAAGTTCTGGTACGAACTGGACGCGATGAGCGATCTCGTGACCATTCGCCCGCTCACGCGGACGCTGCTGGATCGCGAGTTCACGCTCGTGACGATCGCGAAGGACCCGATCGCCAACCCGCAGGACGCCCTCCGCTCCGGCAAGACGATCGTGCTGATCGCCAACGCCGTCCACGGCAACGAGACGGCGGGCAAGGAGGCGTCGCAGCTCGTCGCGCGCGAACTGGTCTTCGGCAGCCTGAACAAGGTGCTCGACGATGTGATCGTGCTGTTCGTGCCGCTGATCAACCCGGATGGCGGCGAGGTTCGGCGGCGGACGAACGAAGAAGGGTTCGACATGAACCGCGACTACATCAAGCTCGAGTCGCAGGAAATCTACGCGCTGGTGACGCGCGTCCTCAACGAGTGGACGCCCGACGTCCACATCGACACCCACCACGGCGGCTCGGCGCCGTACACGCTGACCTGGCAGGGGACGCTGAATCCGGCGGCCGATGCCGAACTGCGCGCCTATCCGTACACCAACTTCTTCCCGCGGATCCGCGAAGCGCTTCGTGCAGAAGGGTATGACGGCTTCGACTACTCGGGGCCGCAGACGCGCGACGGCGTCCGCGGCTGGGGATCGACGTCGGTCGAGCCGCGCAAGCATCACGTCTACACGGGCCTCGTGAACTCGATCGGCATGCTGTTCGAAACCCCGTCGAGTTCGCATCGCGTCCGCAACGGCGTGGTGGAAGCGATCCCGCAGGAAGAGCGCTATCGGCACCAGGTCCGCGGACAGGAGATCGGCATCAGCACGGTGCTGCGCGTCGCCGCCGAGAAGCGTGCGGAAATCCGTGCCTTGACCAATGCCTCGCGGGCGCGCGCGATCCGCGCGGGCGCGAATCCCACCGAGAAGGACGGGGTCGTCGTCGATTACGCCCTGGTCTCGCGCGGAACCGAACCCGTCTGGATGCCGCAGGGTGGCGGACGCGGACAGGGTCCGGGGCGCGGCCAGGGTCGCGGCGCCCAGGCGCAGCCGCCCGCCCGAGGCGGACGCGGCGCG
>DASWVN010000005.1:0-1701 GCA_036401215.1 Vicinamibacterales bacterium
TCGTGCGGACCGATTTTCCGTTCGTCGCCATGGTCACTTCTCCTGGGGCAGATGCGGCCGGACCGGCACGGCGGCCGTTTCGAGTTCGTCGTAATTCAAGAGCTCTGCCACATCGAGGACGAGGATCATCCGGTCCCCAAGTGTGGCGACGCCGCGCAAGTACCGCCCGCTCGTGCGCGTGATCCCTTCCGCCGGCGGGTGGATCACGTCCGCGGGGATCGTCACGAACTCACGCGCGGCATCGACCACCAGGCCGACCGTCCGGGATTCGTGCTGCACGACGATCAGCCGTGTCCGTGCGTCGTACGGCTGCCGCTCGAAACCGAAGCGCGCCCGGACATTGACGGCCGGCACGACGGCGCCGCGCGAGAACACGACGCCGTCCACGTACGGCGGAGCGTTGGGCACCGCCGTGACGTCGTCGACGAGTTCCACGTGCGCGACGTCCTCGCTGCGAACGCCGTAGATGGTCGAGCCCACGGTGAAGAGGATGTAGTTGTCGGTCATGTTCGTGCTGCTTTCGCGCGGGCGAGCCCAACGAGGTCGACGATCAGCACCACCCGTCCGTCGCCGAGATCCGTCGCGCCGGTGATCCCCTCCGACTTGATCAGTGGATCGCTGATGGGCCGCACCACGATCTCCCGCTGCGTGTGGATCCGGTCGACCGCGATGCCGACGCTTCCGCTCCCGGTCCCGACGACGAAGGTGTGCAGCGTGCGCCCGGGCTGTGCGGGAAGCCTGAAGAGCCGCGACAGGCGCAGCAGCGGCAGCACGCCGCCGCGGTATGGGATGATCTCGTTCCGCTCCAGCGCGCGGATGGCCTCGTCAGGGACGTCGATGACCTCGCGCACCGAGGACTGAGGCACGGCGAAGGTCTGGCCTCCGACGGTCGCGATGATGGCGTCGGCGATCGCGAGCGTCAGCGGCAGTTCGATCAGAAAGCGAGTCCCCGCGCCCGGGGCGGTCTCGACCGTCATCGTGCCGCCCAGTTCGCGCACCGCGCTCTGGACGACACCCATGCCGACGCCGCGGCCGGCGGCACGGTCGGCCGTACTCCGTGTCGAGAATCCCGGCGCGCAGAGGATGTCGAGCAGCGCGGCGCCTTCGAGGTCGCCGTCGCCGACATCGAGGCCGATCGCACGCGCCCGCCGCATCACGGCTTCGACGTCCACCCCGCGGCCATCGTCGGCAATCTCGATCATGACCAGTTCGCCGATGCTGGCGGCGTTCAACGACAGGGTGCCGGCTTCGGGCTTGCCGGCGGCGATCCGCTCGGCCACCGGTTCGATGCCGTGGCTCACGGCATTCCGGACCAGGTGCAGCACCGGGTCCATCATCCGTTCGACCAGGTACTTGTCGATCTCCGTGTCCTGGCCGGTGATGCGAACGTCCACGCGTCGCCCGGACTCGCGCGCGAGATCGCGGACGGCAAACGGCATCCGATCGAAGATCTCGCCGATGCGCACCAGCCGGACGCGCATGACGCCTTCGCGCAAATCGCGCAGTTGACGTTCGAGCGCCTGACTGTTCTCCTGGACGGTGCGCCACTCCATCTGAGGGACGAGGCGTTCCATCTTCGCGAGCGAGTCTCCCAGCCGGGCGCGCGTGATGACGACGTCGCCGATCAGGCGCATCAACTCGTCGAGCCGCGCCAGATCCACGCGCACGAACTGCGAGGTCGAGGCAGCCGGCGCTCGCACG
>DASWVN010000006.1:0-47851 GCA_036401215.1 Vicinamibacterales bacterium
CGGCCGCGGTCCAGGCCGAGTTGAGAGTTCGTGCAAGATGTGTAGAACAGGATGCCGGAACTCACACACGATGAAGCGCGGCGCGCCATCTATGTCGATTTCGAATGTCTCAAGACGAAGCCGCCACACCCGGCGCTTCTCGGTGTACTGATCGATGCCGCGGACGATGATGTCGATCAGTTGATCATCGACGAGCGCCTCGCCCCTGCGCGCGTGGCAAAGCGCGAGCGCACGCTCGTCGCGGACCGGGCCGAGGCCGTCGACGCAATCGTCAACCTGGCGCGTGTGGACGATCGCCGAATCGTCGGATGGAGCCTCTTCGATCGCGCTCGAATGATCGAGATCCGGCCGGACTTGAAGGCTGACCTCGAAACGCTCTATGCCAACGCGCTGCCCGTCGCGCGTGCCTGGCGCCAGACGGTGCATCCGTCGGTAAAGATCGAGCGCGCAGACGATCATTCAGCGAAGCACACGCTCGACAAGTACGCCGTGCTCGCCCGCTATCCGCACGCGCACAAGTTGATGAACGCCAAGCCGGCGGACTGGATCCGTCACGCGCTCGATCAGCTCGAGGCAACCGGCGGACGCTACAGCAAGACGACGAAGCAGACGAAGCGCGACTGGCATCGCCTGCTCGACTACAACCGCCACGATCTGCTCGCCGTCCGGCACATCGCGCTGAAGGCGACGCACGAACTGGAAGCCTGGCGCGCCTACGAAAAGACCCGCTTCTGCGTGGACGACGGTCCGCGGCGGATCTGCTTCAAGGCTGGATCCCTGAACGACAAACTCGAGGCGCTTCTGGCGCGCAGGGGGGCGACGCGATGGGCCTTCATCACCGCGTCGAATCCGCACTCGAACCCGCTGCCCCCGGCCGAGAACGCCCGTCGTCATGCCGACCTGGTTCAGGCAGTAGCGGACCTGGGACTCGAGGGGTTGCCAGGCGAAGGGATCGGCGAGGATCCAGGCTGGACACCTGAGAAGAGCTTGCTGATCCTGGGGATTAGCCGCGGCAAGGCGGAACGTCTCGGCCGCCGCTTCGATCAGCTCGCGATCGTGGTTGGCCGTCGCGGGGAGCCGTCGCAGCTGGTTGGAACTGACGGAGTACAGGGATCAGGGATCAGGGATCAGGGCGCAGGGAATAGGGACTAGGGATTAGGGAACGGGGAACAGGGAACAGGGATTAGGGATTAGGGAACGGGGATCAGGGAACAGGGATTAGGGATTAGGGAACGGGGAACGGGGATCAGGAGCAGGGATTAGGGATGGTCCCGGGGCCCATCCCCCGATTCGCCGATCCTCATCCCCCATCCCCCATTCCCCATTCCCCATTCCCCTCCCCCTCCCCACAGCGCCCGCAGTACACTCCACGTATGCGCCGCATCCTCGCGTCCCTGATCGCCGCCGTTGCGCTCGCCGCCGCTCTTGCCGCACAGGATCCGCCGGCCGCACAAGCCACGGAGCCGCAGACCGAAGGGGAGAAGCTGCGCAAGCTCTTTCACGAGAGCGATGAGGCGAACCTCAAACGGAACCCGATCTCGGCGATCTTCCGCGGCGATCTGCGTTATGCCGACCGGCTGGGGGACTATTGCAGCGACGCGTACTTCGCGGCGGAGAAATCCGCGGCGCAGGCGGACCTCGCCGCGCTCGAGAAGATCGATCGCGCGAAGCTTGGCGAAGTGGACCGGATCGCCTACGACGTCTTCAAGTACCAAACGGAACAGACGCTGAAGGGCTTCGACGACGAGATCTTTGCGCTGATGGTCGTTCGCCCCATCAATCACTTCAGCGGCTTCCACACCTTCTACCCGACATTCGCATCGGGCCAGGGAGCGGCGCCGTTCAAGACGATCGCCGACTACGAGAACAACCTGAAACGCCACAGCCAGCTTCCGCCGATCCTCGAGTGCTCGATCGGACGTTTCCGCGAGGGGCTCCGGTCCGGTGTGGTCGAGACGCAGATGACGATCCGGAACGTGATCGAGCAGCTCGACCTGCAGCTGAAACAGAAGCCTGAGGAGTCGCCGTACTACGGGCCGGTTACCGAGTTTCCTGAAGGCTTCAGCGAGGCCGACAAACAGCGATTGCGCGCCGCCTACCTGCGCGCCGTGACCGACGAGATCTATCCGGCGTATCGGAAGCTTCGCGACTTTCTCGAGAAGGAGTACCTCCCGAAGGCGAGAGAGGGCATGGGCCTCGTCCACATGAAAGGCGGACGCGAGCTGTACGACTTCCTCATCGAGAACACGACCACCACCTCGATGAAGGCGGACGAGATCCACGAACTGGGATTGAAGGAAGTGGCGCGGATCCGCGCCGGCATGGACGCGATCAGGAAGGAGGTCGGCTTCAACGGCACGCTTGCCGAGTTCTTCGAGCACCTGCGGACCGATCCGAAGTTCCGGCCGCCGAGCGCCGAGTGGCTGCGCGATCGCTTCTACGCGGTGGGCAAGCAGGTGGACAGCAAAATCGGAACGCTGTTCTCGACCGTGCCGAAGTCGAAGCTGGAAATTCGTCCCGTCGAGCCGTTCCGCGAGAAGAACGAAGCGGCGGGCTCGTACAACCCGGGCACGCCGGACGGTTCGCGCCCCGGCGTCTTCTACTACAACACCTACGATCTGCCGTCGCGCAACACGTACGGGATCGAGACGCTATACCTGCACGAAGGGGCGCCGGGTCACCACTTCCAGATCAGCCTCGCGCAGGAGAACGAACAGCTTCCCGCGTTCATGCGTTTTGGCGGCAACACGGCGTACGTCGAAGGCTGGGCGCTGTACGCCGAGACGCTCGGGCCAGAGCTGGGTCTCTTCACGGATCCGTACCAGCGGTTCGGTCATCTCGACGACGAGATGCTGCGCGCGATGCGGCTGGTGGTGGACACGGGCATTCACGCGAAGGGATGGGCGCGCGAGCAGGCGATCGACTACATGCTCGCGAACTCGGGGATGGGGCGCACCGACGCAACCGCAGAAGTCGAACGCTACATCGCGATCCCGAGCCAGGCGGTCGCGTACAAAGTCGGATCGCTCACGATCCAGCGGCTGAAGTCGGAAGCACAGAAGGCGCTCGGGTCCAGGTTCGATCCCCGCGAGTTCCACGCGCAGGTCCTGATGACCGGCGCGCTGCCGCTGGAGGTGCTCGAGCGAAAGATCGACGACTGGGTGTCGAGCGCGAAGTGATTCGTTCTGGAAAGAGACACGTCATATGATGACGTGATATGATGACGTCATGCGGACGATCATCGACCTCCCGCCCGAGCAACTCGAGGCGATCGACGGCATCTGCCGCCGCGAGGGGATCTCGCGCGCCGAAGCGATTCGGCAGGCCGTCGCGCTCCTGACCCGCGAGCGTGCCGCAAGCCGGTCCGGTGTGGCGTTCGGCCTGTGGCGGGGCAAGCGGCAGGTCGATGGTCTCGAATACCAGGAGCGGCTGCGCCGGGAGTGGCGAGACAGCCCGCGCAAGCGATGAAGGCGCTCTTCGACACGAACATCCTCATCGACTATCTCAACGGCATTGCCGCGGCGAAGACCGAAATCGAGCGTCACGCCAATCGGTTGATCTCGAACATCACCTGGATGGAAGTGCTCGCCGGCGCTCACGACGAGGAGGAGGAAGACGTCATCGAGCTGTTCCTGCGCGATTTCCGCGTGGTGGACGTGACCAGGCGAATCGCGCGTACGGCGGTCGAGATCAGGCGCGGCCGGCGGATCCGCCTGCCCGACGCGATCGTCTGGGCAACCGCTCGAACCGAGTCGGCGCTGCTGGTGACCCGCAACACGAAGGACTTTCCGAAGACCGAGCCTGGCGTACGCGTGCCGTACGCTCTCTGAGCGCGCCCCGGTATCATCGATAGATGACCGGCTGGCGCCTCGACCACTCCTACACATCGCTCCCCGAGCTGTTGTTCTCCCGGGTGTCGCCGACGCCGGTGCGGGATCCGCGGCTGATCGTGTTGAACCGTCCGCTTGCGGCGGCGCTGGGGCTGGACGCCGGCGCGCTGGACACCCCCGAAGGCGCGGCCATCTTCGCAGGTAACACGCTCCCCGACGGCGCGCAGCCGATCGCGCAGGCCTACGCGGGGCACCAGTTCGGCCACTTCACCGCGCTTGGCGATGGACGCGCGATCCTGCTCGGCGAGCAGCTCACGTCGTCCGGTCAGCGCTTCGACGTCCAGCTCAAAGGGGCAGGGCAGACCCCGTACTCACGCCGCGGGGATGGACGCGCCGCGCTTGGACCGATGCTCCGCGAGTTCATCATCAGCGAGGCGATGCACGCACTCGGGATCCCGACGTCCCGCGGTCTTGCGGTCGTGACGACCGGCGAGCCGGTATATCGCGAGGACGAACTCGAAGGTGCGGTGCTGACCCGTGTGGCGGCAAGCCACATCCGGGTGGGGACGATGCAGTGGGCGGCGGCGCATCGGGATCATGAGGCGCAGCGCGCGCTCGCCGACTACACGATCGCGCGTCACTATCCGGAACTCGAGGACGTACCGGATCCGTACCTCGCCTTGCTCGATAACGTGATCGAACGCCAGGCGCGGCTCATCGCGCAGTGGCAGCTCGTCGGGTTCATCCACGGTGTGATGAACACCGACAACATGGCCCTATCAGGAGAGACGATCGACTACGGTCCGTGCGCCTTCATGGACGCCTATGATCCTGCGACCGTCTTCAGCTCGATCGATCACGGCGGCCGCTACGCGTTCGGCAACCAGCCGCCGATCGCGCAGTGGAACCTCACACGGCTCGCCGAAGCCATGCTGCCGCTGTTCGACGCGGACCAGGCGCGCGCGATCGAACGCGCGACCGCCGCGATCGAGCGGTTCCAGGCGCGCTTCGAACAGCACCTGCTCGACGGGATGCGCGCGAAGCTCGGGCTCTTCACGAGTGAAGACGATGATCGACTCCTCGTGGACGACCTGCTCGCCTGGATGCAGGACCGATCGGCCGACTTCACGAACACGTTCCGGATGCTGTCCAGTGTCACGCGTGCCGCACAACCCGCGAATGAGGATCCGCGGTTCGCTGCGTGGCACCGGCGTCTCGTGGACCGTCACGGACGGCAGCCGCAGCCGCCGAGCGAGGTGGAGGCCCTGATGCGCCGGCACAATCCCGCGTTCGTGCCGCGAAATCACAAGGTCGAGGAGGCGCTCGAGGCAGCGACGCTGCAGCACGATCTCTCCGTCATGGAGCGCCTGCTGGACGTCGTCACACACCCCTGCGACCACGATCGTGATCTTCCGGAGTTCAGCACGCCTGCGCCGGCCGGCCGTCCGTATGTGACGTTCTGCGGGACGTAGTGCAGGGCGCCGGGGACGCAGAGGTCCTTCTGTTCTCATCGGGTTGGACCGCATCGGGGTGTACCCCTGTGGCTCCCGTCCCTGTGTTTCTTCCGTGTTTCCCCTCTGGCATACAATCGGCTGACTCAGATGTCGCAGGCGCCCGTCACATGAACCTCACAGGCAAACGTCCACTCGCTCTGGCTCTCGTTGGCGTGTCGCTGCTGCTGTTGCTGCCGGGGATCTTTCTGCCGGTCCTGACGATCCGCGGCACGTTGACGCGCGAAGGGATCGCGCAGGTCGCGCCCATGATGCTGGAGAAGGGGCTGAACGACGAGACGGTCGCGGTCCTGAGATCAATGATGAATCCGAGCGTCCTGGGATTCATCGAGGCGACCGGCGGAGACGTCCGCACGCTGGTCATCGAGCGGCTCGGTCCGCAGATTGCCGCTTCGCTCGGCGCCAACGTGGCGGAGATCGAAGTCTACGAGCAGACACGCAGCATCGTCGGGGCGGTGCGGCGGCTCTATGAGGTGGGCAGCCCGATCCCGGCGACGCTGATCCTGCTCTTCAGCGTCGTCGTGCCGCTCGGCAAGGCGTCGCTGGTGGTCGGCGCGCTGTTCATGGCGAGCGATCGATGGCGGCACCGCACGCTGCGGTTCGTCGAGGCGATCGCGAAGTGGTCGATGGCCGACGTCTTCGTCGTCGCCATCCTGATCGCGTATCTTGCGATCCAGGCGAGCACGGCGTCGACGACCGGGCCGGAGGCGGCGCCGGCGCTGCTGGCATTCGACGCGCGATTCGGCGCCGGTTTCTACTGGTTCGCGGCCTACTGCCTCTTCTCGCTGGCGTCACAGCAATTCACCGTCAGGCTCGTCGCCCAGAGCGCGCCTGCAGCGTCCGCGACGCCGCACGGCCACTGACGTTCGAGCGCGACAGCCGTTCAGCGGCCGCGCGGCCGGACCAGGATGGCGTCACTCACCCTGCGCAAACCGCCGGCATCCGACGGGTGATTCACGACCTTGCCATTCACCCACATCGTCGTCGATCCGCCGCCGTCGAGATTCATCACGGAGCGGAGCCCGAGCCGCCTGGCGAGGCGCTGCAGTTCGGTGAATGACATCCCGAGGCTCACCGCCGGGTTCCGTCCGTCGACGGTGACCAGCCAGATGTGGCCATCCGTATCCGTGCCGATGATCGTCCGCGGGTGACGCGTCGTTTCGAAGCCGGCGGCGATCCGCTCGACGGTCCAGTCCGTGATATCGCGGCCGTTCACCATCAGGAGCCCCGCGCCGCTGATCGCATCGGCGGTCTTCGCCCAATCGCGCGGTGACGTCCCGAGCAGCGTCGTGTAGGTGGGTGGTTGTTTGCCGGTCGAAACGGTCACGCGATCGAAGATCAGCGACGCTGTTTCGCCATCGTCGATGATCCCGACGGCGGCGCGGGGCCGGTTCGTTCCCGTGATGACCTCCCCGTCCACCTTGAGAAAGTCGGTCGGCCTGCCGGTCTGAAGCGAGAAGAAGCCGGCGTTGATGGCGGCAATGGTCCCGGGACGTCGCGCGGCGATCGAAGGCACCGTCTCGACGGGGATGTCTTCGCCCTGGGCGCGGACGATCTCGAGCGTAATCTCCTGCGGATCGAGGCGCAGCGCCTGGACGGCGACGGGGCCCGGCGGTGTCAGCAGGTCCTTGTCATGGATCCGGTAGAGCTGAACGCCGTCCGCGATTCGTTCGGCGGGTCCGAGCGACGCCTGGCGCGCCTGGAAAGTGACGGTGAGCGCGAGCAGGCAGACGGGGAGAAGACGGAGGCGAAGACGCATCCCGTCATTTGATCACGTCAGTACTGTGGCTGTCGTCCGACCGTGGCGTGCATCCACGCGGTCCACACGACGACGATCACGCCTGCGGTGACCTGGTGCAGGACGGCGACGCTCACGGGGACGCGAAGGAGCAGCGTTAACACGCCCAGCAGATACTGTGAGGCGATCAGCGCCACGAAGGTGAGATTCAGCCGGCGCATCCACCGGTCCCGCGTGAGCCGTCGCACACGCAGGTAGAACATGAGCGAGGCGGCGAGGACGATCGTCCCCAGCAGCCGGTGCGTCCACTGCACCGTCGTCATGTTCTGGACGAAGTTGACGATCGGCGGATCGAGCGCGAGACCGCTGGGCGGCAGGAGTTGGCCGCCCATCAGCGGGAAGGTGTTGAAGATCAGGCCGGCCCGGAGTCCGGCGACGAACGCCCCCCAGAGGATCTGCACCAGCAGTAGCACTCCCATCACTGAGAGTCCGCGGATCGTCGCCGTGCGCACGGCGGGTGTCAGCGTGGGACGCGGCCGCGTGAGACCTCGTGCGAGCCAGGTAGCATAGCCGAGGATCATGAAGGCCAGCCCCAGGTGAGCGGCGAGCCGATAGTGGCTCACGCTCGGGCGATCCACCAGGCCGCTCGCCACCATCAGCCAGCCCATGATCCCCTGCATGGCGCCGAGGCCGAACAGCATCAGCGCACGCCAGGCAATCGGCCGGGGAAGTCTGCCGCGGATCCAGAAGTAGACGCATGGGATCACGAACACGATCCCGATCAGCCGCGCCACCAGCCGGTGCAGGTACTCCCAGAAGAAGATCACCTTGAACTCGGCAAGCGACATCCCGCGGCGGAGTTGCTGGTACTCGGGATATTCACGATAGCGATCGAACACCTCGGTCCACTGCGTGTCGTTCAGCGGCGGGATCGCGCCGACCAGCGGCTGCCAGTCGACGATCGAGAGCCCTGACTGCGTCAGGCGCGTGATGCCGCCGATGGCGACGATCGCCAGGGTCATGGCGGCGATGGTCCAGAACCAGGCCCGCAGGCCTCGGTGCTGATCGCCGTTCAGGCTGGCGCGCCAGTCCGCGCGCTGACGAGGCAGTTCCGATGAATACGTGGCGGAGGTGTCGGTGGCGGAGGTCAGCATAGCCGCTGGCCTTTATCCCTCAAGAGGACCCGGGACCATATGACGGGACGCATATCCGCGCCGGGCGTAGACTGGTGCCGGACGGTCATGCGCCGGGCAGCCTCTTTCCTCGTGATCGGCGTGTTGCTGGGCTCCCCAGCCGCGGCGCAGGATCCTCCGCGATTCAGCGAGAAGGTGGACGTCGCGCGGATCCTGCTCGACGTGCGCGTCATCGACCCGCGCGGGCGTCCACTGCTCGGGCTGGAGCCCGCTGACTTCGAGGTCGAGATCGACGGCCGGAAGGCGAGGATCGAGTCCGTCCAGCACGTCACGGGCGAACCGGTCGTTGCGGCGGACGCCAGGGCGTCAACGTCCCTGGACCAGATCCAGCGCGGACGGCTCGTCGTGTTCCTCTTTCAGAAGAGCCTGCACCGAAGCCGCATCCCGGGCCTGATGCTCATGTTGCGCGAGCTGCGGCGCAGCCTGGAAACGTTTTCGCCGTACGACCAGGTGGCGGTGCTCCGGTTCGATTCTCGACTCGAGCTGCTTCTGGACTTCACCGATGACCGGGAGCGCCTTCGCCGCGCCTTCGAGGAGGACGTGCTGTTCGGCGACGCGGTGGCTCCCGATGAACAGCGCGAACCTTCCTTCCGCGCAGCGATGAATCGCGAAAAGGTTGCACCCTCGTATTCGATGGAGCGTTCGCTCCTTCGGATCGCGGAGGCGTTGACGTCGATGCCGGGTGCGAAATCGCTGGTGATCGTCGGGCATGGTTTCGGCCGGCTCGGCAGCACCGGCATCACCCTGGAGCCGGCGTATGACGATGCGCGGGATGCGCTGCAGCGGGCGCGCGCGACGGTGTTCTGCCTCGACGTGACGCAGGCGGACTACCACTCGCTCGAGGTCGGGCTCCAGACGGTGGCCGAGGACACTGGCGGCTTGTATCAGCGGACGCACATCTTCTCGCGTGCCGCGCTCGACCGGGTGGTGGCGGCGCTCGAAGGCCAATACGTGCTGTTCGTGGAGAAGCCGGCGCTGCCGCCCGGCTCCCATCGTCTGAAGATCCGTCTGAAGGGGCGCGATGGTGTCGTGTTCGCGCCAGCCGTGTACGTGAACGAACGCTGACGTGCATCGTTTCCCGGTTCGCGCTAACGTAGTCCTATGGAGTTTGCCTGGGGGCTCGTCCTTTTGATCGCCTCGTTGACACCGCTGCCGCAGGGCGCGGCTCAGCAGCCTCCGGCGACACCGCCGGCGCAGCAGGAGCCACAGCAGAAGCCGCAGCCGGATCCCGAATCGATCACGTTGCCGGTCGACCTCGACCGCATCCAGCGGGCGCTTGCCAACACGCCGAAGCTGCGGTTCGATCCGAAGACGAACCGGCCGGTGTTCCGCGTCCAGATCTTCGGTGACAAGCCGACGATCGACGACATCCTCGGTCCCGACTGGGCGAAGGGACCGGTGCCGTACAGCGGGATGACGCACCAGGAATTCCTGGCGATGGTGACGCCCGAAGAGCACAGGGGCTACGCGGGGTTCACGAACAAGGAAGGGATCACCCTCGCGGCGAGTTCGTACCTGCTGCAGTGGACGCTGCAGAAGGCGATCCGCAAGTTCAACGAGACGCGGGACGAGCGCGAACGTGAGGCGGCCCGCCGCGAGGTGATCGACGCGCTGAACGCGCTCGAGCAGGCGCGCGCGAAAGCGGGCCTGCCGAAGAAGTAGGTCCGGGTTCCTCCCGTCACTCCACCGTCCCGATGCGGCCGTCCCTGCCGTGGAGTTTGGTCGATTGCCGCGCGCGGTGCCCCCGTGGCGCGTATATGATTCCCCGCATGCTCACACGACGCGACTTCTTCTTTACGTCGGCCGCCGCGATTGTGGCGACCTCTTTCGGCAGGCTCGGCGTCCTCGCGCAGGGGCGACAGGGGCAGCAACCGCCGCTGACGCCGGTCTTCAAAGACCTGCGAGGCAACGCCGGCTACTTCACCGGCCGCGGCGGAACGATCGGCTGGCTGGTGAATTCATCCGGCGTGGTTGTCGTCGACAGCCAGTTCCCGGACTCGGCGACGTTGTGCATGGAAGGGTTGCTCAAGAACTCCGGGAAAACGGAGATCGCCACGCTGATCAACACGCATCACCACGGCGATCACACCGGCGGCAACGGCGTGTTCCGGCCGAAGACGACGCAGATCATCGCGCACGCGAACGTGCCGAAGTACCTGAAGTCGGGCTACGACCAGCAGATGGCGCGGCGCGCTCAGCAGAATCCGCCGCCCACGACCCCCGCGCCGGAGGAGCCGGCGCGGATCGATCGCACCGTCGGCGACGCGTACGCGTTCGATCACGGCGACGAGCGTGTGTCGATCAAACACTACGGTCCCGCGCACACGGGCGGCGACGTCGTGATCCACTTCGAGAAGGCGAACGTGGCGCACATGGGCGACCTGATGTTCAACCGGATGCACCCGGTCATCGATCGTACGAATGGCGCGTCGATCGCGAACTGGACGAAGGTCCTGCAGAGGGTCGCGTCGGAGCTTCCCGCCGACACGCTCTACATCTTCGGGCACGCGGGGCAGAACCAGCCAGTGACCGGGAGCCGCGCAGACCTGAACCATCACGCCAACTATCTCGTCGCGCTGCTCGAGTACGTCCGCACCCAGGTCAAGGCGGGGAAGACGCGCGAGCAGGTGGTCGCGTCCACCGACATCATCAAGGGCTTCGAGGATTACGGTCCGCTGATCCAGCGTCCGCTCGGTCCCGCCTACGACGAAGTGACCGCGAGTTAGCCGTCCCCCCACCAGCGGCAGCCAAAAAAGGGGACAGTCACCTTTTCGCAGGAATCAGCCAGTTGCGGAAGAGGTGACTGTCCCCTTTTTTCTGGCCTGGATATCTCCTCCGCTGCGGGCTCAGCAACTTAGCGAAAAGGTGACTGTCCCCTTTTTTCTCTGGCGCGGAAATAGACACTTGACAATGTGACAGTAGCTGTCGCATTATGCCCGCATGACGAGCGCGGTGCGCTATGCGGTTGGCGACCTCGCACGGCTGGGCGGGGTGTCGCGGAGGACGGTCAGGTACTACGTCCAGGAAGGGCTCATCTCTCCGCCGTTCGGCGTCGGACGGGGGAACCATTACGGGCCCGAACACCTCGAACAGATTCTTCACGTCAAGGCGCAGCAGGAAGCCGGACGCACGCTGGATGAGATCCGTGCGGCGTCCCGGGATCCCGCCGCCGCGGTGAAAGCCGCGCGACGGAGCGGTGAGGCCGCTCACGTCGAACGCTCGTTGTGGCGTCGACTCTCGCTCGCGCCCGGCGTCGAACTGCACGTCGCCGGACACGTCCGATTGCCCTCGCCAGGCAAACTCCAGGAACTTGCCGCGTGGTGCCGTCAACACCTCGCGTCGACCAGCGATGACGAAGAGGGAGGACCCGATGCCTGATCCAGCCACGATGCCACGCGGCGGTTTGTTCACCACCGGCGCGGAGGCCGAACCCGTTGCACTCACCGGCGTGCGCGTCGACGCCGAGATCCACCGGTGCTACGCCAAGGTCGTCCTGGCGCAACGCTACGTCAACACCGAATCGAATCCGATCGAAGCCGTATACGTCTTCCCCCTCGACGAAGGGGCCGCGATCTGCGGATTCGAAGCCGTCATCGACGACACGCTCGTCGTCGGCGAAGTGCTCGACCGCGAGAAGGCGTTCGAGAAGTACGACGACGCGATGGAGGCGGGGCACGGGGCGTACCTGCTGGACGAAGAACGTCCGGACGTGTTTCAGGCCAGCATCGGCAATCTGCCACCCGGCAAGGACGTTACGGTGAGGCTGACCTACGTGACCGAACTCGGCGTCGAGAGCGGACACATACGCTTCGTCGTCCCGACGACCGTGTCGCCTCGCTACGCCCCTGTCGACGATCACCGCGGCGTCGGACGTCCGGACGCGGAGACCTTGAACCCGCCGACTGCCCTGACGGTCCCGTATGGACTCAATTTCTCCGCTCGCATCGCGATGCCTGATGGCATCACGGCCGTCGAATCACCTTCGCATCCCATCTCGGTGAGGATGAACGGATCCGAAGCCGTCGTGTCGCTCGGACAGCGGGACGCCGCGCTCGACCGCGACCTTGTCCTCGAGATCGAGGCGCCGGGCCTGGACGCTCCACATGCGCTCGTCGAGCGTGACGATGACGGGACGGAGGCGATCGGCGTGTCGTTCGCGCCCGTGTTCCCAACCGTTTCGGCGCCGGCGGAGATCCTGTTCCTGGTCGATCGCTCGGGATCGATGGGCGGGACCTCCATCGAAGAAGTGCGCCGCGCCCTGCAGCTCTGTCTCCGATCGATGATCCCGGGCTGCCGCTTCAACATCGTCGGGTTCGGCTCGCGGTATCAGTCGTTATTTCCGGAAAGCCGTCTCTACGATCAGGGGACGCTCGACGAAGCTACGAAGCACGTCAACAACCTCGATGCGGACCTTGGAGGGACCGAGATCCTCGAGGCGCTTCAGTTCGTCCTCGAGACGAAGCGCGATGCCGAACTGCCGCGGCAGGTGATCGTCCTCACCGACGGGCAGGTCACCAACACCGACGCCGTCCTCGGGTTGGCGGCGAAGCATGCGGCGACCGCGCGGATCTTCACGTTTGGGATCGGTGCAGGCGCCAGTCACCACCTCGTCGCGGGGCTGGCGCGCGCAGGCAAAGGGACGGCGGAATGGATCTATCCGGGGGAGCGGATCGAGCCGAAGGTCCTGCGGCAGTTCGCGCGTTTGCTGTCGCCGGCGCTGACGGACGTCCAGGTCGAATGGCGTAGTGATGCCGGAGCGAACGTGGACGTCAAACAGTCGCCGCTTGCGATCCCGCCGATCTTCGCCGGTGGACGTTTGTTGCTCTACGCGTTCGCGGGCGGGGAGCGGCCGTCGCAGGCGCGGCTGACGGCGATTGGTCCGTCCGGACGCGTGTCGTTCGATGTGTCCGTCCCTGCCGCCCGGAGCGCCGGCCGCACCGTGTCCACGTTGGCGGCGCGCGCGCGGATCCGCGAGCTGGAGGAGAGTGGCGAGTACCTGTCCGCCCGCGGATCCAGACAGCGCGGCAGGCGAGAGGACCGGGTCAAGCAGGAAATCATCGCGCTCAGCTTGAAGTACGGACTGATGTCACGCGAGACATCGTTCGTCGCGGTTGAACGTCGCGAGACGCCCGTCGAGGGGGACGTGAAGCTGCGAAAGGTCCCCGTCGCGCTGCCGACAGGCTGGGGAGGGAAGAGACGTCAGGCCTTCGCGTATGCGCAACGGCTGTATTCGCTCGACGCTTTCGATGGCCCACCGATAATGGCGGCGCGCTCAGCAGTGTCGAGCCCCGTGCCAGAACGAGCAACCCGGATGCGAGAAGGAATGGGCACTTACGAAGAGGCCTCAGGTGTCGACCTGTCGTGGCTGATGCCTCGACTATCACGACGTTCGCGTCCGTCCCGGACGCAGGCGCTGATCGTTCTTCAGACTGCCGAAGGCTTCTGGAATCTGGAAAGCGAGCTTGCGTCGATCATCGGTCGAGATCTCGACGACCTGCGCTCGGCCATAAAGGACGTCGCCGGCGCCGAGACACTCGCCGCGCGCGCCTGGGCGACTGCGCTCGCGCTGGTCTGGCTGGAGCTGAATGCCCACGATACGCGGGACGAGTGGCGGATGCTCGCCGACAAGGCCCGCCGCTGGTTGGATCGCGCCGCGATCCTTCCACCTGATGGCGCCGACTGGCTCGATAGCGCGTCTCGATTCATCACGCGATGAGGTGTTCGAAAATTGGCTGATTGACAGAGCCTCCACACGTCCGTGACTTGCGCGCTCTCTTCGTCTTGCGTGCGGAAGAAGACAGTGGCATCGTCTGCACCTCGCTGTTCAGCGTAGTCGTCGATACGACGATCGACGGTGGAGGTCCAGATGCGGCGCGCACGAAAGACGAACGGCGCGAAGGAAACGGCGGAGCCTGAAGTCATCGAGGGCATCATCGTGGCGGTCAACGGCCGGGAGCTGGCCGTTCGGGTGGGCGAGAGGATCCGCTGGCATCGCGAACGCGGGGACTCGCTCATCGCGCAGATGAAAAAGTTGACAGAGGTCGAGCGTAGCGCGGCCGAGGACCTTGCGGCCATGCTCGGCGGCCGCTACGAATCGCCGCGCGGCGTGCTCGAGCGCCGGCTGCGCGAGCACCAGGACCGCGCGACCTTCCTGGCGTTCATCCGCGACCACATCTCGCCCGACGCGATCTACCGTCTCACCGCCGCCGACCTCAAGATGATCGACGTGCTGCCGGAACCATGAGCGTTGACGACAGCGCCGCATGAGAATGCCGGGTGCTGAGCATTCAGCATCCGGCCATTCGCATGTATCATCGGGCCTTCATCCAGCGGAGGGCTCGATGAGGACCTTGGCAGTATCGCTTCTTCTTGCCGGGACGGCATCCGCGATCGCCCTGGGCAGCCAGGCGATCGATATCTCGCGCTACACGATCGTCGATCTTTCGCACGCCTACGGTCCGTCGACCGTCTTCTGGCCGACGTCGCCGACCAAGTTCGAGCTGCACCAGCTCGCGTTCGGCATGACGCCGGGCGGATATTTCTACTCGGCCAACTCGTTCGCCACACCCGAGCACGGCGGAACGCACATCGACGCGCCGATCCACTTCTCGAGCAAGGGCAGGACCCTCGAACAGATCCCGCTGGACCAGCTGATGGGTCCTGCAGTCGTGATCGACGTGACGTCGCGGGCAGCGGCGGACCGTGATTATCGGCTGACCCCGGAAGACGTGGTCCAGTTCGAACGCAGGCACGGCACGATCACGCGCGGCACGATCGTGCTGCTGCGGACCGGGTGGAGCCGCCACTGGCCGAACGTGAAGGCGTATCTCGGGGACGACACGCCCGGCGATGCGTCGAAGCTGTCCTTCCCCTCGTACGGCGTGGATGCGGCCCGCCTGCTCATCGAGCAGCGCGCGGTCGCGGCGATCGGCGTCGATACCGCCTCGATCGACTACGGCCGGTCGACCGACTTCCAGGTCCACCGGATCGCTGCCGAAAAGAACGTCCCTGGCCTGGAGAACCTGACCAACCTCGACAAACTCCCGCCGCGCGGCGCGCTGGTGATCGCCCTGCCGATGAAAATCGAAGGCGGCTCCGGCGGTCCGCTGCGAGCCGTAGCGCTCGTGGGAAAGTAAGAGATTCCGGCGACAGCCACAGCCTGGAATTCGGTCGACAGCCACCGCCTGGAAATCGAGCGACAGCCACCCGTGGCCTGGAACTCGCAGAGCCCGCGGAGATCGCGGAGGAGACTGGAACAGCGGCGGACGGCAGCCTGGATAGCGCCGGTCTTCGACCGGCGTGATCGTGGGTGAGCGAGGCCGGTGTAAGCGGCCACCCGGGCTCAGGGCCGTTTGGACCGGCCCTCACTCACCCACGATACCGCGCGAACCGCGGCCTGCCCAGGGCGACGACCCGGTGATCCAGTTACACCTCTGTGAACTTCGCGAACTCCGCGAGATCCAGTCGGCTGTGGCTGCCGTCCGGCTTCAGGTCTGTGGCTGCCGCCCGACTTCAGTTCTGTGGCTGCCGCTGATCTTTGATCTCGAGTAGCACTTTGAGGACGCCGGGCGCTGCCGCGCGTTCCAGGGCGCGCAGGCCGTCGGAGAGATCGAAACGGTCGGCGATCAGCGGACGCACGTCGATGAGGCCGTTGGCGAGCGCGTCGAGCGCACGGTCGAAGGGGCCGCAGCGCGAGCCGACGATCGTGACTTCGTCGACGACCACCGGCGCGAGCGCGAGCGTCTGGGTGCCTGCAATGGTCGTTTTGAGGACGATCGTTCCGCGCGGGCGCACGAGTTCCAGCGCGGTCGGCAAACCTGTCGCGGACCCGGTGCAGTCGACGACGACGTCGGCGCTGCGATCGCGGGGGGCGTCCTGCAGGAGGCGAGTGTCGATCCCCATCTCCTCGAGGATTGCCAACTTCTCGTGATGCTTGCCGATGACGGTGACGTGGTCGCTCAGGCTCGCGAGGACTTGCGCGCAAAGGTTTCCAAGACGTCCGTCTCCGAGAACGACGACCCGGTCTTCCCGGGCGATCGCGATCTGCGCCGGGATCTGAAACGCGGCGGCAACCGGTTCCGTGAACACCGCCACATCGTCGTCGATCGCATCGGGGACCGCATGAAGGTTGCGTTCAGGGACGGCAACCAGATCCGCGAACGCGCCGTCGTGATTCACGATGCCGAGGACGGTTCGATGCGGGCAGTGTCCCGGCCGTCCGGCGCGGCAGGTGTCGCAGTTCCAGCAGCTGCAGTTGATTTCTCCAACGACGCGCTGGCCCGCGAAGACGCCGCTTTCCGCGATGCCGACGAACTCGTGTCCGAGGACGCCGCGAAAGCCGTGATAACCCTTGATGAGCTGCAGGTCCGTTTCGCAGATGCCGGCCTGTTGGACCCGGACGAGAACCTCGCCGTCCTGCAGGGCCGGCTCGGGCCGGTTCACCTGGAGCTTCACACCATCATCGTCGAGTACGAGTGCACGCATGGGCTTGAGGTAAGAGCCTATCCGAATCCGTCTATTCCGATATAATCCGCCGCACTTCGCGGGTATGCCATGGTGCACTCCCTCTTCTCGATCGTCGCGCCAGTTGCCGGCCACGATCCGGTAGAGGTTCGCGAGCCTGACCTCGCGTTCGAAGATCTACCTGGAGTGCATTTCGCGAGCGTGGTGGTCTTTGACGGACCCGCCGGCGATGTCGCGAAGACGTTTCCACGATACGTCGTCCTCGAGAGCTGCATCGATGGTGCGGTGGACGAGTACCTCGAAGCGCTCGTGTTCGCGCCCAAACGCCGCGCGGCCGTGGCGACACTCTTTTCGCGCTGCAGGGGCTTCGATGAAGTCCGGCGGCATCCTCCAGACTCCGAGCATCACAGGATCGCCCTCTTCACATATCTGAAAGAGCACGTGCTCGAGCCGGAGCTGTTTCACATCGGCAGCCCTGGGTTGCGAGTCGACCACATTACCTCGGGCGACGCGCTGAGATTGGCGTTCGACCGCGAGATCAGGAGCGGCAATCTCGCGCACGAGCCTCCGCTGCGCGTGGCCGATGAGATGCGCCGCCGCCTGCGCGTTCCGGATTCATCGACACGGACCGACTGGCATCTCGATCCCAGGACGACAGAGTCACGCAAATACGCCTGGTTCTCCGACCGTGTGGTTCGCTGGCCATCGCGGCTCGTGCATTGGGGAAAGCTGGGACTCGCCACAATCGCTCTCGCCGTCGCGGCGATCGCGTTGGTCTACTGGTCGTGGGCGTCCACGCTTCTGCGGACGGTGATCCTGGGCGTCGCGGCGGTGGGTGTCGCGATCTGGTGGGTGAGCAGAAGGCTGCAGAAGGAGCAGAAGCCTCCAGAGATCGATCCAGAGGCGCTGAACGCACTCAAGGAGCTGGAAGATCAGGGTCTGCACAACCACATGGCCAGCCTGGTGCTGCTCAAGCCTGGCCTGTTCCGCAGGATTGCCATCCGCGTCGTTCTTCGTGGGCTGAACCTCGTGTATCGCACGTGGTTCACCGACGTGACACCGGGCCGGCTGATGGGACTGCCGACGATCCACTTCGCTCAATGGAGCATCGTTCCGCTGACCACCGGCGATGACGATGGTCCCCGGCGCGAAGCGCTGCTGTTCCTGAGCAACTACGACGGCAGCTGGGAGTCCTACCTCGACGACTTCCTCTCACACTTGTTGTATCCAGGCGTCATCGCGATCTGGAGCCATGCCGAAACGTTCCCCAGACCGCTCGACGGCCGCATCTTCAAACGTTGGGCGCGCACGCGGATGACACCCTCGGTCAGCTGGTACAACACGCGCTATCCGCGGCTGTCGGTTTCGAACATCCAGAACAACGAGCGCTTGCGCCTCGGACTCTTCTCCCCGCCACGCACCGATCACGAGGCGCGGTTGTGGCTTGCGCGGCTTGGCGCGACGATGACCGGCGACGAGGAGTTCGACGAAGTGGCGGGTCCGTTGCCGACGCACGACATGCAGGGGCTCGTGCTGCGCGGATTCGGTTCGCTGCCGCATGCGGCCTACGCGCTGCTGCGGATCGAAGCTGCCGAGCCTGCGAGGCAATGGCTGAAAGAACTCGTCGGTGAGATCACGGATGCGCGCGAGCTGGATCGACGCGATCGAGCCCGTGAGACTCGAGCCGTGAATGTCGCGTTCACGCATTCGGCACTCGAGGCGCTTGGTGTGCCGCGAGCGGTCCGCGAACGATTTCCGCTCGCGTTTCGCGAGGGGGTTGCGCCGACGCAGAACGGGCGTGCCCTGCACCATCGGTCGCGCATCCTCGGCGACATCGACGGCAGCGCACCGGAAGGATGGCTCTGGGGCGCACGCGGCGATCCGGACCGCCGCGCGGACGTGCTGCTGATGATGTTCGCGGCAACCGAACAGGAACTGGATGCCGTTCAGCAGCGGCTCGTGCAACCCTTCCTGAAAACAGGAGCCGGGGCGGTGGTCCACGTGATCGCGTCCAGTCCGTCCAACGGGCTCGCGGCGCACAACAAGACGATCGACCACTTCGGCTTCGTCGACGGACTTTCCCAGCCGCAGATCGAAGGGACCTGGCACGCCGGCCGTCGATTGGAGGAGGGGGCCACGCCCGACGTGCTGAAGCCTGGAGAGTTCATCCTCGGGTATCAGTCGGGAGATGGCTCGACGACACCAGGGATTGCCGTCGAACCGGCGCTCGATCCCGGCAGGTTGTTGCCGCTGGCGCTCGGCGAGGCGGATCTGCGCGACTTTGGCCGCAATGGAACGTTTCTGGTCGCGCGTCAGCTGGCGCAGGATGTGGTGGGCTTTCGAACGTTCACCGCACGGGCCGCGGCGGTGTCGCCAGCCGCGCATGCGTCTCACGCGGCCGAGGTCGTGGCGGCCCGGATCGTCGGGCGCTGGCGGAGCGGCACGCCGCTGATCGAATCCGGCGGTGGTGATCCTAACGCGTTCACCTACGCATCGGATCCGCTCGGCTTCCAGTGCCCGATCGGCGCGCACATCCGCCGTGCGAATCCGCGCGACTCGCTGCAGGTCGACCGGCCGGCGGCGCAGGCGTCCGCGAATCGCCACCGCCTGCTCCGTCGCGGCCGTCCTTACGGCCGGCCGCTTCCCGACGGCGAGCTGGACGACGACGGCGAATCCCGCGGCATGATGTTCATCTGCCTCAACGCCGACATCGAGCGGCAGTTCGAGTTCGTCCAGCAGAACTGGATCAACAATCCGACCTTCGGCGGACTGTACGCGGAGCAGGATCCGCTGGTCGGCGCCATCTGTCCGCCCGCTCACCTGACGGTGCAGGCGAATGCGGTCTGCCAACGATTCGACGGACTGTCGCGGTTCGTCAGCGTCCGAGGCGGCGGCTACTTCTTTCTGCCGGGGATGAGCGCGCTTCGTTATCTCGCGCGGCTCGATCCGGCCGCGTTGCCCGCGGCGCCAGTCGAGTCACCGGTCGCATCGCTCGCGCCTCCGCGCCAGTCGGGGCTGCGCGTCGCATTGACGGCGCTCGCCCGCGTGTTGCCGGTGCTCGGCGGCGTGTGGACCGCCAGATTCCCGCTTCTCATCGCCCTGGCGCTCATCCTGTTTCCCCTCGCGCCAGCCTGGGTGCCTCGCATCGCGCTCCCCATGTTCCTGACGACCGCGGGCGGCGCCCTGCTGATCGCGTTCCTTGCCTCGACGGCGGCGTGGACGACGATGGTGACGCTGCGTCTGGTCCTGATGTATGGCACGCGCAACGGACTCCGGCGTCCGAGGTGGACGAAGCCCGCGACCTGGAAGCAGGTGCTGGCGTTCCAGCTTCTCGCACTGCCAGTCGTGATTGCGGCGGTGCATTACACCGCGCTCGACTTCGCCGGAGGCGGTGACGGCGTGTCGTATTGGCAGGTAGCGTCGAGGCTCGCGTGGGCGTCTGGAGCAGGTCTCGCGCTCGGCATCCTCAGTCTTGGAGTGGCGACCGCGATCCAGTCGCTCAGGCCCGGCACACGCGCCGGACTGTTTGCGCCGCCGCTGCCGCTCGTGACCCGGATCGTCAGAAGGGCATCACGTTTGCCGCTCATCGACCGCCTCTCGGGCGTGATCTCGCGGGTGTCCGAAACGATCGTCGGCAACGTCCCCGAACCGATAGGCGTTGGATACATCGACTATCGCCGTCGACGCCTGCTGCCGGGCCACGCCTTTGCCGCCGTCCTCGCTGGGCTGGTGTGTTTCTTCTACGCAGCGGGGTTCTTTCTTCTGGATCCGTCGCGCGACGGTTTCCCCCAGGCGCCGCCGGTGGCGTATGCGCTCTTCATGCTCATTGCTATCGGCTGGATCCTCTCGGCCGCGTCGTTCTTCCTGGACCGGTATCGAGTGCCGACGCTGCCCGCCGTGGCGGTCTGGATCATCGCGGTGGCGACGATCGCCGGCGCAGACCACGTGTTCGACGTGGGCGGACCGATCGAGCCGGCCGCGACGCCGGCCGAGATGATGGCTGCGCAGCAGCACGGGGGCAACAGGATCATCGTCGTGGCCAGCGAAGGCTACGCGCTCGCGTCGTCCGCCTGGACCGCCGAAGTGTTGACGAGACTGGCCGAGGGACCGCAAGGACGACAGTTCGCCGATGCCGTTCGGCTCATCAGCGCTTCGTCGGGAGCGACGATCGCCACGACGCATTTCGTCAACGCCTACCGTCGCGACGGATTCGATACCTCTTCGACGCTGACGATCCGCGCAAACGCGAGCGCGCCCGCGTCCGCGGATGCGTGGTGGGGGCTCGTCTATCCGGACTTCATGCGGACGTTCGTACCGTTCGTCGTGCCCGCGACGGCCGATCGTGGATGGGCGATCGAACAGGCGTGGAAGCGTGCCTTCGCCGACGGGCGCGGCCCCTCGTTGTCGACGTGGAGGAAGGACGTCGCGGACGGCTGGCGGCCGGCAACGGTGTTCGGCGTGACGAGCGCCGAAACCGGTGAACGTGGACTGCTGGCCACGTACCACGTGCCCGCAAGGAACTCGAGGCCCGATGACTTCGTCACCGGCGGACGCGACGTGGACCTGGTCACGGCCGCACGCCTGTCGGCGGGATTCCCATACGTGTCTCCCATCTCCAGAGCGGCAACGGATCGCGCGACCAGTCTCCACTTTACGGATGGTGGCTTCTGGGACAACTCCGGCGTGCTGCCGGTGCTCGAATGGATCGAAGAGGCCCGGCAGAGCGAAAAGATCCTGTTCATCGAGATCCGCTCGTCCCCGCGCCGTGAGCAGCCGCCGCCTGAGTCGAGGCCGTGGATCCTTGAAACCATTGGACCGCTTCGGACCCTGGTCGAGGTCCGCTACGACGGTCACGCCGCACGCACGGAAGAAGCGTTCCGTCAGTTCGCGCTCACGCATCCTGTTGAGCGCGTGGTGTTCAACCTCGACGATCCGCGCGTGTCGTTCACCTGGAACCTGGGCAGGACCGATCTGCGATACATCGCCGAGGCGTGGAACCGCGGAGACAACCGGGAGGCGAGGCTCCGGGTCCGAGACTACCTCAATGAGCAATGACAGGCGGCAGAACGCCATCGACGCCATCGTCTGCTCGATCGAGCACAGTCTCGGGGGACAGCATCCGCCGCATCGGCAGCCGACCGTGCGTGACGCGCACCCGAAGCATCACGGGTGTGTGAGAGCGGAGTTCATCGTCGAGCCCGATCTGGCGGAGCTTGCGCCCTACCGGTATGGCGTCCTTGCCCGGCCGGGGCACACCTATCCTTGCTGGGTGCGCTTCTCCAACGCGCTCAAGTCCCGTCACGATCTCGCTCCGGACGCTCGCGGCATGGCGGTGAAGTTGATGGATGTCGAGGGGGCGGCGTCGGGAACGCAGGACTTCCTGATGGTGTCGCACCATGCGTTCTTCACTCGAAAGGCCGAAGAGTTCGTCGACTTTCCAGCGGCCGTCTCCGGTCACACCCTCAGTTGGGCGACATGGGGGCGCATCGTCGCGTTCTTCGTGCGACCGAAGCGCCGGGAGCCCGGGCTGGCCGGCCTCGTGGCGCTGGCCAGATCGCTGAAGCCGACGTGGAACCCGCTCGCGATGACGTACTTCAGCCAGGTCCCGTTCAAGCTCGGGCCTGCGAAGCTGATGAAGTACTGCGTCCGTCCGCATGAACCGATGCCGCTGTGGCGTCGAGCCGCGATCAGGATCCGTGCACTGCCGCACATCGTGCCATCCTTCAACGAGGGATCTCCGTCACACGACATGCTCCGCCGCGCCCTCATCGATCGGTTGCGGCGCGACGATGCGAAGTTCGACTTCTGCGTGCAGGCGCGAGACGTTCCGCGCGATTCACCCGACCGGACCAGGATCGAGGACGACGCGCTGACGGGCTGGGACGAGGGGGAATTTCCGTATCGCAAGGTGGCGGAGATCCGCATCCGGAAGCTCGAGGTGGACTTCGACGAGAACACGATGATGGCCCTGGGCGAGCACCTGTCGTTCACCCCCTGGCACAACGTTCCCGACCACGAGCCGGTCGGCAGCATCAACGAAGCACGCCGTGTGGTGTACGAGCGGATCTCGAACTTGCGTCACGAGCAGAACCGCAAACGTCCTCTCGAACCTCAGTCGCACCAGACCGCGGCCGAGTACCTCGCCGCGATCGACGTATCCACGACGATTCCAACATGAGCACTCACGTTCCGCGGACTCCGGCGGATATCCCGATCGGCGCGTTGCCCGAGCGATACCGGATCGTCGGCGAACTCGGCCGCGGCGGGATGGGGATCGTGTACCACGCGCTGGACCTGCAGGAGGATCGCGACGTCGCGCTCAAGGTCCTCTCGCCACGGTTGGCAGCCGACGTGGTGGCGCTCGTCCGCTTCAACCGGGAAGCGCGGACCGCCTCATCGTTGCGGCACCCGAACATCTGCACTGTGTACGAGATTGCCGAGCACGCGGGCGCGCCCTACATCGTGATGGAACTGCTGCAAGGCGAGACCGTCAAGACTCGCCTGGCGAGAGGCGAGTGGGACACGAAACTGGTGCTCGGGATCGCCGCCCAGGTTGCGCAGGGCCTGAGCACGGCGCACGCCAGCTACATCATTCATCGCGACATCAAGCCCGCGAACGTGTTTCTCACCAGCGACGGGCTCGCGAAGATCCTCGACTTCGGCGTCGCCAAGCACTTCGCGCGGCTGGACGCCTCGACGACGATCAGCGCGACGGGGGAGCGCAGCGCACCAGGAACCGTGGCCTACATGTCGCCGGAACAGTTGCTCGGGCAGCGACTGGACCAGCGCACCGACCTGTTCTCCCTCGGGGTGATGATCTTCGAGATGCTCACCGGCGCGCTGCCATTTCGCGCCTCGTCATCGTTCGAGATGATGGCGGCCATCCTGAACCGCCGGCCCGCGGCGCTGCCGCCAATGCCGTACGGACCCGAATGGAGCCTGATCCTCGACCGGCTGCTCGCGAAGATCCCGGACCGCCGCTATCACGACGCCGGCGAACTGCTCGACGACCTCAATCGGTTGGAGCGGCTCGCCCACGGAGAACCGGTGTCGTGGCCCGCGCCGGCAGCGCCCGCCGGAGAGCTTCGGCCTTCTCTCGCGGTGCTCCCGTTCGACGTGCGCACGCGTCACGCTGACTCCGAGGAGCAGCGCCGTGAACTCGAGTACTTCTCCCATGGATTGTTCGACGAGCTGATTGCCGGGCTGACGCGAAGCGGCAGGCTGCGCATCGTCTCGCGGACGCTCGCGCTGCGTCCCCGCATGTCGGGTACCAGGCTGGCGGAGATCGGCATGCGCCTGCACGCCGAGCGCGTCCTGACCGGCACGATCCATTCGAGCGGCGAACGGGTCTGCGCGACGGCAACGCTCTTCGGTGTAAACGAGCGCGCCCCGGTCTGGTCGAAGCGCTACGACACGCTGCCCGAGCGGCTCTTCGAGCTGCGCGATCACATCGTCCGCGATGTCGCCGCCGAGTTCCACACCGATCCCGATCGAACGACCCGGCCGGAACAGATGAAGATCCGCAGCCGGCACGCCTTCCATCAGTGCCTGAAGGGGCGCTTCTTCTGGAGCAAGCGCTACCAGGGCGGATTGCAGAACGCGCGGCAGTGTTTCGAGGAGGCGATCCGGCTCGACCCGGAGCTGGCGATCGCGCACGCCGGCCTGGCCGATACCTACTCGTTCCTCGGGTTCTACTGCCTGATGCGGCCGCGGACGGCGTTCGCGCTCGCGGAACAGTCCGCCGAGACCGCGCTGAAGCTCGACGACCGGCTCGCCGATGCGCACGTCTCGTTCGGGTTGATCCGGCTCGGCGGCCAATGGAACTGGGAGGCGGCGGCGGAGTCGTTCGAGCGCGCGATCGCGATCGATCCCGCTCACGGGCTGGCTCGGATTTATCTGTCGTGGGTCTACGTCCTGCTGGGTCGCATCGAGGACGCCCAGGAGCAGGTCGAGCACGCGCAGGACGTCGATCCGCTGTCACCGACGTTGAATGCGGGGTCGGCCTACACGTTCTTCCTGTCCCACGCCTACGAGCGCGGCATCCGCGAGTGCGAAAAGGCGCTGGAAGTCGACAAGGATTTCCTCGTCGCGCTGTACGTCCTCGCGCTGTGCAAGGCGCAGCTGGGCACACCGGCATCCGCGATCGCGGATCTCGAACGCGCCGTGTCGCTCTCGGGCGGCATGCCGTTCTATCTCGGGCTGCTCGGGAAGCTGTACGCCGACACGGGACAATCGGCAAAAGTCTCCGACATCTTCCGGCGACTCGACGCGATGGCGGAATCGATCTACGTGCCGCCTCACTGCTACGTCTACATCTACGCCGGACTCGGCGATTTCGACCGCGCCTTCGCCTGGCAGGATAAGGCGTTCGAGGACGGCGCGTCCCCCTTCAACTACTTCGCGCCAGTGCTGGAGTCGATGCACGCGGATCCGCGGTTCAAAGAGGACGTCCGCGCGTGGGGAGTGCAGATCTAGTCCGCTGTCCGCGGTCCGCGGTCTGCGGTCCGGGAGTGCTGGGTGCGGTCCGGGGTTCGGGGCTCGGGACTTGGGGCTTGGTCCTTGGCCCTTGGGTCTTGGAACTTGGGAGTTGGGAGTTGGGAGTTGGGACTTGGGGGGGGCGGGTGGTTAGAAGGACATGCGGACGCCCAGTTGCAGTTGGCGAGCCGTATCGGCCTGTGTGAATTGGCCGAAGGTCGGGGACGGCTGTTGGGGATATGCGCCGGTTCCGAAGACGTTTTGCACATCCCTGAAGTTCGTGCGGTTGAAGATGTTGAAGATGTCGAGCAGGGGCTCGATCTGGAGCCCTCGGATGCGCAGCGTGGTCGAGATACGAAGGTCCAACGTCGCCTGGGCGGGCAGCCGTCCCGAGTTTCGCGGCAGGCTCGTGGCGGCAGACGTGGGATCGGTGCGGGCGCGATCGGAGGGGAAGCTGCCGCCGTCGCGATCCCCGTCGAGATCCGCGCCAGCAAGAATGTTGTAGGGCCAGCCTGACCCGACGTTCGCCAGGGCGGAAACAGTGATGTTCCATGGAGCTTCGACCGTTGTGCTGACGACGAGTCTGTGGCGGCGGTCGTGCAGCGCCGGTCCGCGCTCGCGCCGCGGATCGAAGCCGATCGGGAGGCCGTCGGGTCGTGCCGGGTCGCGTCCCTCGCCGTTGTCCTGAGGCAGGAACGAACTCTGAAAGTCCGTTGCCGTGTCTTCCGCCTTCGATAGGGTGTAGGCGAGCTGCGCGCGCGCTCGCTCGCGCAGTCTCCAGTCCAGTGAGATCGACAGTCCGCGGTACCAGGTCTCGCCGAACGACGTGTATTGCAGGACGGATTGCGACGTTCCCGCGACGCCGTTCACGTCACCGGGCCGGCGTCCCGGACCGAGCGCCGGCACGACCGGGTTGTAGTCGATCGACCCAAGCTGATTGAATCCCCTCGCGTAAACGAACGTCGCCGACAGCGGCCCGAGCCGCGGCACGCGATGTTCGAGGCCTGCGAATGCATGATGCGCGTAGGCGTTCTTCAGACCGGGGCTGATCGGGATCGTGACGCTCGGGTAGCTGCCGCCGGTGAGCTGCAGGGCCGCATCTTCGGGAAGCCGGCGTCCGGGCGCGGCCCACGCCGTCCACGATGCCGGCGCCGTGAGCACGAGCGTGCGGACGCCGTCCTCGCGCCCGGAGATGAACTGCGCGATGCCGGCGGTGGCCGTGACGATGTTGTCGTAGTAGATCCCGTATCCGCCACGTATGACGGGACGGTCCGCGGCCGGCGACCAGGTGATCCCGACCCGTGGCGCCACATTATTTACGTCCGAGGGGAACTTGTACGGGAACGGCACGCCTGGCGTCTCGTAGAGCGTGTCGGGCCAGAACTGACGCTGATAGCGGACTCCGTAGCGAACGGCAACGTCCTGCCGCACCTGCCAGACATCCTCGCCGAAGAGGGCGAGGTCGCCGCTGTCGTACGCATCTCCCGGGAATCCGTATCCCTGCACGTACGCGGCAGGCAGCCCGAGCGCCACCGCCGCGATCGATGAGACCGGCGCCGGCAGCACGCCGGGGATCGCGGGAAGGTCGACGAAGATGTAGCGTCCACCGAAGTGCAGCGGAAGCGCCTGGCGCTTGCCCTTGATGAGGCTGAGATCGGCTCCGGCCTTGATCAGATGGTTACCGTGCGCGACCGTGATCGTGTCGGCGAACTGGTATCGGACGTTGTCTCTGGGTGTCGGCGTGAAGCGATGGCGTCCGACGTTGGCGACCCCGCCGACTTCGAGCGTCGGTCCGCCTTCGTCGTTCTGGTCACAGAGGCCGCTGCACAGCGGATCCAGCGCCATGACGTCCTGCCGGCGCGAGGCGGCCAGGATCCGTGCCTCGTTGACGATGCGCGGACCGCCCACGAACTGATGTGAGATTCCGAGCATCAGGTCGGTGTTGTCGAGGGATGCCGCACGGCTTCGTGCCGTCAGTCCGCCGAACGGCTCGACGTTCTCGTTGAATTCGCTGGCGCCGTTGACGCGGACGGCGAGCCGCTGATTCCCGGTGAGCGCGTGATCCACCTTGAGGAGCCACTGCGTGGACCGGACCGCATACGGCACGTGTCCGGTCTCGACGGGGAAGCCGGCGGCCCGCAGGATCCCGGCAGCCGTTCCGAGCGTCACGCCCGGCTCAAACGGATGCGGCACCGGTGTCACATCGTCGATCGTGACGAAGTTGCTCGCATCCGATGTGAGGCGCTCGATCGAGCCGAAGATGAAGGTGCGATCCCGCCGCAGCGGTCCGCCGCCGGCGCCGCCGAACTGATATTGGGAGAACGGGGCTTTGCTCTGCGTCCCGCGATTGAAGAAGTTCCGGCTGCCGAGGCTGTCGTCGCGAACGAACATGAATCCCGTTCCCCGTGGCGTATTCGTGCCGCTGCGGGTCACGATGTTCACCACGCCGCCCGACGCCTTGCCGAATTCCGCCGAGTAACCGTGGGCGAGCACCTGGAACTCCTGCACGGCGGCCTGGCTGAACACCGCCCTGACGCTGCCGACGGTTTCGTCGTTGTTGTCGAAGCCGTCCACGACGATGTTGTTCGCGCGTGCGCGCTGGCCGGCGAACGACAGTCCCGAGGTGCGCGACGCGCCCTGCTGCGGCGTCCGGTCGATTGCGGCCGCCGGAGTGAGGAGCGAGAAGGCCAGGTAGTTGCGGACGCTGACCGGCAACTGTTCGAGTTCCGCACGCTGGACGACCCGGCCGACGCCGGGTTGCTGGGGATCCGCCAGCGAGCGCTGGGCAACGACTTCGAGATCGAAGGCGACTCCCGACAACTGCATCGTGAGCTTCGTCGCCACCGACGAACCGAGCGTGACCGCGACGTCAGGGACGCGGAGCGGTTCGAATCCTGGCGCCTGCGCCTCGAGTCGATAGGTCCCGACCGGCAGCGCCCGGATAGCGAAGCGGCCGTCTGCGCCGGAGAGGGTGGTGCGGGAGAGGCCGGTGTCCTGATTGGTCGCCGTCACGCGCACGTCCGGCAGCACCGCTTCCGAAGGATCGATCACGATGCCGACGAGGTCGCCGCCGGTCGTTTGAGTGGTGGTCCGCGGCGAAGCGAACGTGGAGGGCGCGCAGGTGCACAGCAGGAGCGCCAGCAACCAGGCCCGCCAACTCTTGCGCCGCCGGGGGTAACCCAAGTCCATGCCTCCTGGTTCTGGCTGCCCGCGATTATCGCTGAAATGCGCAAGGCGGCGAGTTCCCGGCGACAAAAACGTGAGGAACGTCCGAATTCTGTAACCCCCGGCGTCGCAATACGGGGATCCAATCCGGTCCGTCTCGCGGAACAGGCCAGATTTTTCCTCGATGTGCCGATAACTGTAGGGAACAGTTCATGCCAGCTCACGCGACCATCTATGTCCCTGCTCTCCAGTTTCGGTACTGACATCGCCATCGACCTCGGCACCGCGAACACCTGCGTGTTCACGCGCGGCCGTGGCATCGTCGTCAACGAACCCTCCATCGTGGCCTTCAATACCTTGAAAGGTGAAGTCGAGGCCGTCGGACAGGAGGCGTATGAAATGCTCGGCCGGACGCCGCCGAACATCACGGCCGTCCGCCCGATGAAGGACGGCGTGATCGCCGATTTCGACGCCGCCGAGAAGATGCTCGCGCACTTCGTGCGGAAGGCGACCGGCAAGCGGCCGATGCTTCGTCCGCGGCTGGTAATCGGCGTCCCGCCCGAGATCACCCCGGTGGAACGCCGCGCGGTGAAGGACAGCGGCTATCGGGCGAAGGCGAGCGAAGTCCACCTCGTGGACGAACCGATGGCGGCCGCGATCGGGGCGGGCCTTCCGGTGAGCGATCCGTCCGGCAACATGATCGTGGACATCGGCGGCGGGACGACCGATATCGCCGTGATCTCGATGGCCGGTACCGTCTACGGACGGTCGCTGCGCGTTGCGGGCGACGCGATGAACGAAGCCATCGGCACCTACTTGAAGCGCGCGTGCAATCTGTTGATTGGCGAGCGCACGGCGGAGCAGATCAAGTGGGAGCTGGGGTCCGCGGCGCCGCTGGACCAGCCGCTGGAGATGGAAGTGAAGGGGCGCCACGTGTCCGAAGGCGTTCCGCGGACGGTGAAGATCAGCGACGCGCAGATCCGCGAAGCGCTGACGGATCCGCTGAAGCAGATCGTCCAGGCGGTGCGGGACGCGCTCGAGCGGATCCCGCCGGAGCTGTGCGCGGACATCTACGATCGCGGGGTCGTCCTCACCGGCGGCGGCGCGATGCTGCGCAACCTGGATCGCCGCCTGGCCGACGAGACGGGCCTTCCGGTCCTCATCGCCGAGAATCCCCTGACGTCCGTCGTCGTCGGCGCCGGCATGATCCTCTCCGACCTGCCGCTCCTCAAGAAAGTCGTCGCCTAGCTGCCAGGGGGCTCTCCCCGTTTCGGCCCGAATCGCCAGAAAGGGGGACACCCCCCCCTTCTGATTACCTCTTGCGGATCAACAGGTTACAAAAAGGGTGACTGTCCCCTTTTTCCGGGCGGGGTAGGATGCGGGGATGGAACAACGACCTCTGGGCCGCTCTGGCCTCACGGTTCCCGTCGTCGGCATGGGGACCTGGAACACGTTCGACGTCCGCGGACCGAAAGACGAAGCGCAGGCGCGCGCAGTCGTCGATACCGCGCTCGAGAACGGCACCACCTTTTTCGACTCCTCACCCATGTACGGCGAGGCGGAGCGTGTGCTCGGGCTCGCGCTCGAAGGACGCCGGGAGCAGGCGCTCGTGGCAACCAAGATCTGGACGCCCAGCGGCGAGGAGGGACGGCAACAGGCGGCGCGCGCGCTCGGGTTCTATGGCGGACACGTCGACCTCTATCAGCTGCACAACCTCGTGAACTGGCGCGAGCACCTCGACATGCTCGAGGAGCTCAAGGAGGCGGGCAAGGTCACCGCCATCGGAGCGACCCACCACAAGGCTGTCGCGTTCGACGAGCTCGAGGTCGTGATGAGGACCGGCCGGATCACCACGATCCAGATCCCCTACAACCCGCGCCAGCGCGAGGTCGAACAGCGGATCCTGCCGCTTGCCGCGGACCTCGGCCTCGGCGTGATCCTCATGCGGCCGTTCGCTGAGGGTAAATTGCTTCGGGCGATTCCGGCCGCAGCAGAACTCACCCCGTTCGAGCCGTTCGGCGTTCGCACCTGGCCGCAGGTCCTGCTCAAGTGGGGGCTCAGCGACCCGCGCTGCCATGTCGCGATTCCGGCGACGTTCAAGACGGACCACATGCGGGCCAACGCGGCCGCTGGGAACCCCCCCTGGTTCGGACCCGAGGAGCGTCAACGCGTGCTCGAGCTTGCCGGAATTCGCTGATCGATCCCAGGCACGCTGCTACATTAGGAGGAGCAGTTTCCTGGAGGGCTTCTGATGAAGCAGTTCGTGGCGGCGGCGCTCCTCGCCAGCGCACCAGCAGTGTTTGCCGGCGGCCAATCCACAACGCCGAAGACCGATCGCGTCTTCCCGTTTCCCTACGAAACCGTCGAACTCGAGAACGGCCTCCGCGCCTACCTGATCAAGGCCGGCGCTCCAGGACAGATCGCGTACGTGTCGTTCGTCCGGACCGGCAGCCGCGACGAGGTCGAGCCCGGCAAGAGCGGCTTCGCGCACTTCTTCGAGCACATGATGTTCCGGGGGACCGAGAAGTACCCGAACTTCGATGCCGAGACGACGAAGATGGGAGCGTTCAGGAACGCGTCCACCTGGCCGGACCAGACCGCCTACTACATCGTCGCGAACACCGAGTATCTGGAGAAGATCATCGACCTCGAGTCGGACCGGTTCAGAAACCTCCAGTACTCCGAAGCGGACTTCAGAACCGAGGCCGGCGCGATCCTCGGCGAGTATCAGCAGGGCGCGCGGGAGCCTGCGCGCTTTCTGAACGAGAAGGTCCGCGAGACCGCGTTCGACAAGCACACCTACCGGCACACCACGATCGGCTTCGAAGAGGACGTCCGTGCGATGCCGGAGGCCTACGAGTACAGCAAGACGTTCTACGAGCGCTTCTACCGCCCCGAAAACGTTGTGATCGTCATCGCCGGGGACTTCGATATGGCGAAGGCCAGGCAGCTGATCCGTCAGTACTATTCCCCCTGGAAACCAGGCTACAAGGCGCCGGCGATCGAGCCGGAGCCGAAGCAGACGGCACCGCGCGAGCGGACGGTGAAGTACCCGGGGCGGACGCTTCCGATCCTCTCGATCAACTACAAGGCTCCCGCCTGGGACCCGAAGGACAAGACCGGCACGGCCCTCGAAGTGCTCGGCCAGGTCGCCTTCGGACCGAACTCGGCGATCTACCGCAAGCTCGTGCTCCAGGAACGCCGCGTCCAGCAGCTGTTCCCCTCATTCGGGCGCGCGCGCGATCCATACCTCGTGAGCATCCAGGCGATGGTCAGCGACCCGAAGGACACCGCGGCCGTGGAAGCGGAGATCATGGCCGAGGTGAAGAAGTTCCACGAAACGCTGGTCGATCCGAAGCAGCTCGCCGACACGAAGAGCGCGATCAAGTACAGCTTTCTGATGGGGATGGAGACGGCGCAGGACGTCGCCTTCGCGCTGATGCAGACGATCGTGGCGACCGGGCGGCTCGAACCGATCGAGGACTACTTCCAGACCCTGGAGTCGGTGACACCCGAAGACCTTCGTGAGGCCGCACGCCGATACCTGATCGACAGCGGACGCACGACGATCACGATGGTGCAGGAGGGCTGACATGCGGACATGGCTTGGTGTGGCCCTGGCGGTGCTGGCGATGGTTCCGGCAACAGCCGAACGCGACAGAGCGGTGGACGACAGCATGATCGTCCTGCCCGAACCCGACTCGCCCTTCATTGCCTTCAACATCTGGATCAAGAGCGGTTCCGCCTCGGATCCGAAGGGGAAGGAAGGTCTGGCGTCGCTGACCGGTGCGCTGATCTCCGAGGGATCCACGACGCAGGATACGGTCCCGCAGATCCTGGAGAAGCTCTACCCGATGGCCGCGGGCTACAACGTCACGGTCGACAAGGAGATGACGAACCTTACCGGCCGCGGGCACCGCGACAACCTCGAGGCCTACTACTCGCTGTTCAGGAACGCGCTGCTGTCGCCGGCCTTCAGCGAAGCCGACTTCGACCGGGTCAAGGCGCAGCGGTTGAACTTTCTCGAGCGCGGCCGCCGCTACTCACGCGACGAAGAGCTGAGCAAGGAGCTGCTGTTCTGGATGGCGTACGAGGGGACGCCGTATCAGCACCCGGCCGAAGGGTACGTGGAATCCGTCCGCTCGATCACGCTCGACGATGTGCGCGCGTTCTACAAGCGGCACTACGTCCGTGACAACATCGTCGTCGGCATCGGCGGCGGGTATCCGCAGGGATTTCCCGAGCGCGTGAAGAAGGATCTCGATGCCGCCGGCGGGAGTGCGACGGAAGCTGCCCCTGAGTCGTCCACGGCGATCAAACCGAAAGCTCTCTCCGGGATCAAGGTGCTGCTCGTCGAAAAGGAGACCGACGCTTCCGCGATCTCGTTCGGGTATCCGATTACGCTGCTGCGCAACGATGCCGACTTCGTGCCGCTGCTCGTGGCCAATTCGTATTTCGGCGAGCACCGCAACTCCGTCGGGCGGCTCTACCAGGCGATCCGCGAAACGCGCGGCATGAACTACGGCAACTACTCGTACATCGAGGCGTTCCCGGCCGGTTACGCGACCCAGCAGCCGAGAGTGAACGTCGCGCGGCGGAGCCAGCTGTTCGAAGTGTGGATCCGTCCGATTTCACAGACCGCGCCCGGAAACCTTCACGACCGGACGCTGTTTGCGACGCGAGCCGCGCTCTACGAACTCGAGAAGCTGGTGGACAAGGGGATGACGCCAGAAGCGGTGGCCGGCTCCAAGGAGTTCCTGCGCAACTACGTGGGCACGTGGGGCGCCACGATCAGCCGCCGGCTCGCGTACGCGATCGACGATGCGTTCTATGGGATCGGAGCGCCAGGGTTCCTGAAGTCGCTGCAGCCGGCGGTTGACAGGGTCACGCCCGAGCAGGTGAACGCCGCGATCAAAAAGCACCTTCAGGACGACAACTTCTACCTCGTGATCATCACGGCCGATGCGGCCGGAATGAAGCAGAAGCTGCTGAGCGGCGCGGCGACGCCGATCACGTACGCGGGGCGGCGTCCGGCGGAGCTGCTGGCCGAGGACAAGATCATCGCGTCGTTCCCGATCCCGGTGAAGGAGTCGGACATCACGATCCTGCCGATCGACAAGGTGTTGCAATAGGCCGCGGTCCGCGGTCCGCGGTGCGCGGTCCGGGGGGTGCGAGGTCCGGGGGCCGCGGTCCGCTGTGCGCGGTGCGCGGTCCGGGGGCCGGGGTCCGGGGTCCGGAGTCCGGGGTCCGGGGCCCGGGGGTGCGTAGCGCGCAGGCGGAAATCCTCTTACGATCCCACGCGCAGCCGCATCTCCGCGGTGCGGCCGTCGTCGAGGTCCCCGATCACGATCAGCGTTCCGTCAGGGACGACGTCGCAGCCGAACGTCGCGATGAACGGCAGCGTGCCGGACCTCGAGAACGACGCCAGCGGCGCGACGCCGGGAATCGGCACGGGCGACGAAGAGGGCAGCGATGACGTGAAGCTACTGCCGGGCGCGGCGCTCACCAGCGGGAGCGCACGAGACCCCAACCGGTCGAGGAAGTGGAAGCGCAGACCGCTGAGGAAGACGATTTCTCCGCCTCCCACGATGACCGTCAGGCGGACCCTGAACGCCGGCCGCAACAGGCACGACGGCGACGGCAGAAACTCAGGTCTCAACGATGCCGGCTCGGCCGTGAGCGCCGCAGGCACGAACGTCCCCGGGGCCGTCATGCTGATCGACGCGCGATCGCACGCGGGCAGCGACAGCGCCAGCAACACCACGACAGGAGCGAGATGGCGGGGAGCCATAGAACACCTCGGCGCTCGTCACAAGCAAACTGTGTGCGAGCGCCGGGTGTTCCGCTGCGTCAGGCGCGATGCGCGCCGGCGAGGTCGCGCGACTTCGCCGGGTCGTGTTTGCCTTCGGCAAACTCCTCGATCATCTTGCGGTTGAACGCGGGGATGTCGTCGGGCTTGCGTGAGGTGACCAGGCCATTGTCGGTGACGACCTCCTGGTCCACCCACTCGGCGCCGGCGTTCCGGAGATCGGTCTGGAGCGACGGCCAGGATGTGACCTTGCGCCCGCGCACGCCGCCGGCTTCGATCAACGTCCACGGACCGTGGCAGATCGCCGCGATCGGCTTGCCCGTGTCCACGAAGTGCTTCACGAACCGCACGGCTGTCGCGTTTGCCCGAAGCTTGTCGGGATTCATGACACCGCCCGGCAGCAGCAGGGCATCGTATTCATCAGGTTTCGCCTCGTCGAGCTTGCGGTCGACGGGGAACTCATCGCCCCAGTTGCCGCCTTTCCATCCTTTGACCTTGCCCGACTGCGGGGACACGATATCGGCCTGCGCTCCGGCCTCCTGAAGCGCCTTGCGCGGTTCCACCAGTTCCGACTGTTCGAAGCCGTTGTCGACGAGCACGGCCACACGTTTATTGCGGAGTTCGTTCGCCATTAAACCTCCTTGCGTTAGCAGGATCGATTGCAACCTGCGTGCTCGCTGGAGGCTGGAACGTTCGCTTCGGCGTGTTCAGCTGAAGGAGTCAGTCGAACCGTTGATCGTCGGCGCTCGGGCCGTAAATCGATGGGACCGCGACGTCGTTCATCCGCAGGTACACCGTCAACTGGCCGCGATGATGCGCGAGATGGTTGATCGTTTCGCGGATGAAGAGATGCCGGGCTTTCTCCGAGACGACGTTGCCGCCGACCAGCAAACGCCAGGACCGTTGAAGATCCTCTTCGCTCGCGCGCTGCAGCGCGGCGCGCGCGTCCTGCACGCCTTTCTCCAGAGCCTGTAGCAACTCCCGGTTCGTCTTCAGTTCGCGGTTGAAAGACGATGACCCTCCTCCGGGTGGATTCAGGTCGAACTCGTCCTGCTGGAGCATCATCGCGATCCAGGACGGCATCGACGCGACGAGCATGGCCAGGCGTCCGAGCGGCATCGACTTGTCGTGCGGCTTCCACTCGTCACGTCCTTCCGGCACGCGCTCGAGCGCCCGGCGGGTCAGGGCCCCTTCGCGTTCGATCTCGGCGGCGAACAGATCGTTCAGCTTCATCGTTCTGCTTCTGACGTCTTGGTGTCAGTTAGGTTGCGGCGACCGGCAGGATGTTCGCGTTCAGGCAGAAGACGTTGTTCGGGTCGTACCGGGCCTTGATGCGGGCGAGACGATCGTAGTTCGCGCCGTAGGCCACCGAGACACGATCCGTGTCGTCCTCGCCAAGCTCGTTGACGTACACGCCGCCGGCGGCGTGCGGCTTCACACGATCCCACGTCTCGCGCACCCACTGGATGTTCGGCTCGTTCTCGGCGGGATCGTTCCACAGCGAGTAGATGCCCATGTGATAGCCGCTGCGGTGAGGAAAGGCCGTCGCATCGGGTGACACGCGGCTGGCGGCGCCGCGGATGGGGAAGAACAGCATCGACGAGAGCGGCGAACGGACCCGGGTGAACGCGTCCGTGGCGATATCGATGACGTCCGCCTGAAGGTCGTTCAGGAACTCCGCCTTCCAGTAATTGAGCAGGTTCGGCGGCATGGCCTGATCGAGCATCGCCTGCTGCGCGAGGTACGGCATCGGACCGATGACGTCGAGGACCGGCGATCCGAACGACTTGATGGGCGCGACGATGCGCTCGCCTTCGGCGAGGTCTCCGGGCCAGGCCACCGCGATGCCGCAGGCGCGGTTGCCGTCGGGCGCGGTCATGAGCACGGCCGCGGCGACGAGTTCGTCCGGTGCGTCCTTCATGAACGCGTCGTAGAAGGTAAGAACCCGCTTCGCGTCGGCAAATGGATGAATCGCCAGCCCGCCGATGATGGTCGGACCGATCTCGTGCAACCGGTACGTGAACGAGGTGACGATCCCGAAGTTCCCGCCGCCGCCACGCAGCGCCCAGAACAGGTCCGGATTCTCGTCCGCACTCGCCTTGACGAATTCGCCGGTCGCGAGCACGACATCGGCGCCGAGCAGGTTGTCGACGGTCATCCCGAGCTTGCCCTCGAGCCACCCGAAGCCACCGCCCAATGTCAGTCCCGCAATCCCCGTGTCGCCGACGGTTCCTCCCGTCGTCGCCAGACCGTGGGCCTGGGTCTCGCGATCGAACTCCACCCACCGTGCTCCGGGCTGCGCCGTCGCGGTCCGCGCATCACGATCCACGACGACGTTCTTCATGTCGGCAAAGTCGATCACGATCCCGTCATCACAGGTGCCACGGCCGGCAATGCTGTGCGCACCGCCTCGAACGGCCACTGGCAGTTGCTGTTCCACGGCGAAGCGCACGCAGGCGCTCACGTCGTCGGCGTTGCGCGGCCGCGCGATGAGCGCAGGGCGCTTGTCGATGATGGCGTTCCACACGCGGCGGGCGCCGTCGTAGCGATCGTCGCCGGGCGTGATGATGTCGCCGGAGAAGGAATTGCGGAGGTTGGCGAGCGCGGCAGATGGGAGGGACATAGGCGCGATTGTAGCGCGTCGGGGGATTCACTAATCACTAATGTGAGCACTAATCACGATTCGTGATCAGTGACCTGTTAGTGATTAGTGACCAGCCCTCAGCGGCCCGTTATCGACGAATCTCGAGCGGCGTGTCGAGGCGGATCCGGACGATCGTGCCGGCCGGCAGCTCGACATCTTTCCCCTCGGTCGCGGCGATCACGCCGCCGCTGCCGACCACCGCGCCGAGCAGCGCCCCCCGGAGGCCGCCGATGATGCCGCCAACGATCGCGCCGACGGCGCCGGCCGTCCCGACCTTCGCGCCTTCCTCACGGATGCCACCGCTTTCGAACACCTGCGTCGCGTGGGCGCGCATCGGGTATTCGCGGCCATTGACCCGGATCTCGTCGAACGCCAGCGTCAGGCGTCCCGTGCGATCCACCCGTCCGGCGCTGTCGACGCTGCTCACCACGCCGCGGACGAGAGATCCGGCAGGGACGAGCACGCGGTCGCCCTGCATCAGGTCTGCGGCCGTGGTGGCTTCGAAGCGCTGCTCAGCCGTCGCGGTGGCTGAGCTGAGCGCCGTCTGGAGCCGAACGTCCAACAACTGTCCGACCGGCACCACACCTTGTTCACTGCTGTTGACCTGCGCGGGATCGCTGACGTTGCCGGTCGTCCCGACCGGCCCGGGCGTTGCCGGCTCGTTGTTCATCGCCGCGCATCCGGTGCAGACGGCGAGCGCCGCTATCCCGGCCATTGTCCTTAACGTCTTCATTTTCAATGCCTCCGCCGCTACGATGTCGCAAAGCCCGTTCCTGTCACGGTGATTGCAGCCCGTTGAATTCGAAGGAGGTCCTATGGCCGAGGCATTTACCTGGTCACACGATTTCGAGGCGTCTCTGGAGCAGGCGCGGAAAGAAGGCAAGCCCATCCTGCTGGATTTCTCCGCCGCACCGATGTGAGCCGGCTGCGCTCGGCTGGATGCCGAGGTGTACCCGGATTCCGACATCGCCGCTTTTATCACCCAACATTTCATTCCGGTCCGCGTCCACGCGAAGAACGATGCCGATGCGTTCCAGAAGCTGGGCAGCAGGTTCGACGCGCAGTGGACCCCGACGACGCTGATCGTCGATCCGCCTGAGACCGAGAGACACCGCATCGAAGGCTTCCTCCCGAAGGACGACTTCCGTTCGCAGCTGGAACTGGGTCTGGCGAAGGCGGCGTTCGGACGGGGCGACTTCGCCGACGCGGCGCAACGCTTCGAAGACGTGCTGAAGCGATTCCCCGACACCGACGCTGCGCCCGAAGCGCAATACTGGGCCGGCGTGTCGCGCTACAAGGGTGATGGCGATCCCAGCGCGCTGGGCGAGACCGCGGCACGCTTCAAGGAACGCTACGCCGACACGACCTGGGCCAAGAAGGCTTCTGTCTGGGATAGGTGACGACTCCCAACTCCCAACTTCCAACTTCCAAGTTCCAAGTTCCAAGTTCCAAGTTCCCAAATTCCAACTGTTGGATGTTTGGCACCTTGGAACTTGGGGTTTGGCAGCTTGGGAGTTGGCGTTTGGGAGCTTGGGAGTTCGACGCCGAAGGCGTCTATACTGCGCGCATGAACACGCTCCAGCGACTCACCGTTGCCGCATGCCTGTGCCTGCTCGCGCCGTTCTCGCCCGCGGTGGACGGACGCGTCGACCCGTTGAACACGAAGCTGCTCACGCAACCGGCCATCAGTGCCACCCCCATCGCGTTCATCTACGCCGGAGACCTCTTCATCGCGGACCACGACGGCAAGAACGTCCGCCGCCTGACGACCGACGACGGGGTCGAGTCGAACCCGGTGTTCTCGCCCGACGGTCAGACGATCGCCTTCAGCGCGCAGTACGACGGCAACACGGACGTCTTCACCGTTCCGATCACCGGCGGTGCGCCGGTGCGGCTCACGTGGCATCCGGGCGCCGACATCGTCCAGGCATTCACGCCCGATGGTAAGGCGGTGCTGTTCACGTCACAGCGCGCCACCTTCACCACGCGGTACTCGCAGCTCTTCACCGTGCCGACGAGCGGCGGCATGCCGGCGCAGCTGCCGATCCCGAATGCGGCGAGCGCCACGTATTCGCCGGATGGCGCCCGTCTCGCCTACAACCCGATCGCCGGACGCTATCAGCAGTGGAAGGGGTACAGCGGGGGAACGGTCCAGCAGATCTGGCTGTACAACACGAAGGATCACGCCATCGAGAAGGTGCCGCCGCCTGCGGAGCGCTCCAACGATTCCGATCCGATGTGGATGGGTGACGTCGTGTACTTCCGCTCGGATCGAAACGGCGAGTTCAACATCTTCAGTTACGACACGAAGACGAAGACGCTGAAGCAGATCACGCAGCACAGCGACTTCCCGGTGCTCAGCGCCGGCGCAGGGGCAGGGAAGATCGTCTACGAACAGGCCGGCGTGCTCCACCTGCTGGATCCCGGCAGCGGCACGTCGGAGCGGCTGACGATCGGCGTGGCCTCGGACCTTCGAGAGATGCGGGCGCGCTACGTCCGCGGCACGCGCTGGATCCGCGATGCGGCGCTGTCGCCGACGGGCACGCGTGCGCTGTTCGGGTATCGCGGCGAGGTCGTCACCGTCCCCGGCGAGAAGGGAGACGTTCGCAACCTGACGAACTCCACCGGCGTCCACGATCGCTATCCGGCATGGAGCCCTGATGGCCGGTCGATCGCCTGGTTCGCCGACAAGGGCGGAGAGTATCAGCTGTACATCGGGAGCCAGGACGGCAAGGGAGAACCTCGCGCGATCAAGGTCACGGGCGAAGGGTTCTATCGCAACCCCGTCTGGTCGCCAGACTCTCAGCGGATCGCCTACTTCGACAACTCGCTCAGCGTCTACTGGGTAGACGTCAAGAGCGGCGCCGCGAAGAAGATCGCCTCGCAGCCGCTCTACTCGCCCGTGATCGTCACCAGCTACTCGTGGTCACCCGATTCGAAGTGGCTCGCCTACGCGATGGACAACGAGGCGGGGATCACCACGGTGCACGCGTATTCGGTGGACCAGGACAAGTCGTTCCAGGTGAGCGACGGGATGAGCGACGTCACCGATCCGAAGTTCGACAAGAGCGGGAAGTACCTGTTCTTCTTTGCGTCGACCGACGCAGGCCCGCTCAAGGACTGGTTCGCGCAGTCGAACGCCGACATGGAATCGACCTCGGCGATCTACGTGGCCGTTCTGCCCAATGACGTGGTCTCGCCGATCGCCCGCGAAAGCGACGAGGAGAAGCCGAATGCGGCCGCGCCTGGCGAGAAACCGAACGACCCGGCGGACGAGAAACAAGGTGAGAAGCCGGACCCGAAGCCCGTCCCGGAGGACAAGCAGAAGCCGGCCGAGAAGCCGCGCCCGTTCCGGATCGACTTCGAGGGACTGCAGTACCGGATCCTGGACCTGCCGGTCCAGCCGGGCAACCTGTCGAACCTGCAGGTCGGCGCCGCGGGCCACATCTACTACCTGCGGACGAGCGGCGGATCGACTTCGCTGAATCGCTACGACCTCACCGCGCGCAAGAACGAAACACTGCTGCCGTCGGTGAACGACTACGTGGTCTCGGCCGACGGCAAGAAGCTGCTGTACCGCAACGGCAACAACTGGTCGATCGTGCAGACGACGAGGCCCATTCAGCCGAGTGAAGGACGCATTGCCGTCGACGCGATCGAAGTGCGGATCGATCCAAAAGAAGAGTGGCGGCAGATCTTCGACGAAGCGTGGCGCATCAACCGCGACTACTTCTACGCGCCGAACATGCACGGCGTGGACTGGAATGCCCAGAAGACCAAGTACCAGGAATTCCTGCCGCACGTCGCCACCCGCTCGGATCTCAACCGCGTGATGCAGTGGATGTTCAGCGAACTGGCCGTCGGGCACCATCGTGTCGGCGGCGGCGACAGCCTTGCCGATCCGCAGAACGTTCCCGGAGGGCTGCTCGGCGCCGACTACGAGATCGCCAACGGCCGCTATCGACTGAAGAAGGTGTACGGCGGGTTGAACTGGAATCCACAGATGCGCGCGCCGCTCACCGAGCCGGGCGTCAACGCGCGCGCCGGCGAATACCTGCTGGCCGTGAACGGACGCGACCTGCGCCCGCCCACCAATGTGTACAGCCTCTTCGAGAACACCGCCGGGAAGATCGTCGAGATCACGCTCGGACCGAATGCCGATGGCTCCGGCTCGCGGACCGTGCAGGTCGTGCCGATCGGTAACGAGGCGGCGCTGCGGAACCGCGACTGGGTCGAAGGCAACGTCAGAAAGGTGAACGAGGCGACCAACGGCCAGGTCGCGTACGTCTACGTGCCGAACACCGCCGCGGCAGGACACACGTACTTCAAACGCTACTTCTATCCGCAGGTCACCAAACAGGCGGTGATCGTGGACGAGCGCTTCAACGGCGGCGGCAGCGTCGCCGACTACTACATCGACATCCTCCGTCGTCCGTTCATCGCGCACTGGGCGATGCGGTATGGCGCGGACCTGCCGACACCGTTCGCGTCGATTCAGGGGCCGAAGGCGATGATCATCGACGAGACCGCCGGATCGGGCGGGGACCTGTTGCCGTGGATGTTCCGCAAGTTCGACATGGGACCGCTGATCGGGAAGCGCACATGGGGCGGCCTCGTCGGCGTCCTCGGGTTCCCGGAACTGATGGACGGCGGATCGGTGACCGCGCCGAACCTCGCGATCTGGACGGAAGAAGAAGGATGGGTCGTCGAAAACGAAGGCGTCCCGCCCGACATCGAAGTCGAGCAGACACCTGCCGATGTGATCGCCGGCCGCGATCCGCAGCTGGAGAAGGCAATCGAGGTCGTCATGGCGGAACTGAAGAAGGATCCGCCAACGACGCCGAAACGGCCGGCCTATCCGGTGCGAGGGAAGACGCTGCGGGGGACGGTGAAGCGGTGAAGTAGGGATGGGGGATGAGGGATGGGGGATGCGCGGAGGCGACTCCATTCGCCATTCCCCATCCCCCATTCCCCAATCCCCGTTCCCTTCCGAGTAGAATTCCAGCGACATGATCGGTCAGGTCGTTTCCCACTACCGCATCATCGAGGAACTCGGTGGCGGCGGCATGGGCGTGGTGTATCGCGCCGAGGACCTGGATCTCGGGCGTCATGTTGCCCTCAAGTTCCTGCCTCCCGAGCTGACGCACGACGCCGCCGCGGCGGAGCGCTTCGAGCGCGAGGCGCGCGCCGCCTCCGCGCTGAACCACCCGCATATCTGCACGATTTACGAGTTCGGGGCCCACGACGGGCGACGGTTCATCGCGATGGAACTGCTGGAGGGGCAGACCCTCAAGGCGATGCTGGGCGCCGGGCCGATCCCCGAACCGCAGATCCTCGAACTCGCCGGGCAGATCGCCGATGCCCTCGACACGGCGCATGCGCAGGGGATCGTTCACCGCGACATCAAGCCGGCGAATCTGTTCGTCACCAGACGCGGTCACGCGAAGGTGCTCGACTTCGGCCTGGCAAAGATCGGGCATGCCGCCGGCGCGGACGCGGTCGGCGCGGACGCCGAGACGATGGCGGCTGGAGACCTCACCGGTCCCGGGCTCGCGATGGGCACGGCCGCCTACATGTCGCCAGAGCAGGCGAGGGGAGAAGCGCTCGATCCTCGCACCGACATCTTCTCGTTCGGGCTCGTGCTCTACGAGATGGCGACGGGCAAGCAGGCGTTTTCGGGCCGGACGTCCGCGCTGTTGTTTGACGCGATCCTGCACCGCGAGCCGACGGCAGCGTCGCGCGTCAATCCCGATCTCTCTCCGGGGCTCGAAGCGATCATCCTCAAGTCGATCGAGAAGGACCGTGAACTGCGCTACCAGTCGGCGGCGGAGATTCGCACCGATCTCAAGCGCCTCCGCCGCGACAGCGGAGCGGAACGATCGACCTCCCACGTCGCCGCGGAGCCCGCCACGGCGCCAGCGGCCGCCGCGGCATCATCTCAGGTCACCGCGCGCGAGAGCGGGGGAAGCGCGATCGCGGTGGCGGTGCGGCGCCGGCCGAAGGCCGTGGCCGCGGCTGGCGTCGTGATCCTCGCGATGGTTGCCATCGGCGTCACGCTCTACAGCCGGAGGACGCCGGCGTTCACCGAGCAGGACGAGATCGTGCTCGCCGATTTCGTCAACACGACGGGGGAGTCGGCCTTCGACGACACGTTGCGGCAGGCGCTGGCGGTCAATCTCGAGCAGTCGCCGTACATCAACATCGTCAGCCAGGACCGCGTGCGCGAGACGCTGCGGTTCATGGGACGGCAGCCGGACGAGCCGGTGACGGCGACCGTGGCCCGTGAAATCGCCGCCCGTCGCGGCATCAAGGCCGTGCTGATCGGACGCATCGCGGCGATCGGCAGCCGCTACGTGCTGTCGTTGGATGCCGTGGACGCGCGGAACGGCGACAGCCTCGCGTCCACGCAGAAGGAAGCGGATTCGAAGGAAGCGGTGCTCCAGACCCTCGGCCGCGCCGCGACAGAGATCCGCGAGCGGCTCGGCGAATCGTTGCCGTCGATGGAGCGATTCGCCGCCCCCGTCGAGCAGGCGACGACCTCGTCGCTCGATGCGCTCAAAGCGTTTACGCAGGCGAACCAGCGCCGGGCGGAAGGCCGCGAACTCGACGCGATTCCTTTCTTTCAACGCGCGATCGAGCTGGACCCGAACTTCGCCATGGCGCACGCCCGGCTGGCGGGCGTGTACTGGAACCATCTCGACTACCCCAATGCGACGGAGCACGCCCGGCGGGCCTACGAGCTGCGCGACCGGGTGAGCGAGCGTGAGCGCTTCTACATCGTCGCGCGCTATCAAACATCGATCGGGGACCACAGCGCGCTCATCCAGACGTACCGCCTGTGGAAGGCCACGTATCCTCGCGACACCGCGCCGCGGAACAACCTGTCGATCTCCTATACGTTCATGGGCCAGTATGAGCTGGCGCTCGAGGAGGCGCTGGAGGCGCACAAGCTGGACGACACGAGCCCGTTTCCCTACAGCAATGCCTGCTCGACGTTCATCGCACTGAACCGGCTGGATGAGGCGAAGGCCATCGGCGAGCGAGGGCTCGTCGTTCGCCCGGCGAACGCCGTGCTGCACCGGTGTCTCTACACCGCCGCATACCTGCAGAACGACGAACCCGAAATGGCGCGCGTGTTCGAGGCCGCGACCAAAGCAGGTGCCGGGCCGCGCGTCAAGTACATCCAGATACTCGCGAACGCGTCGCGCGGCCGGCTGCGGGACGCGATGACCGATCTCGAGGAGTTGGGGCGGATCGCACAAAAGGTCGGAGTGCAGGCAACCTTCGCGGAGGAACTCGGGAGGATGCACAGCATCCTCTCTCATGTGGAAGCGCACGATCTGGCGGTGCGCCTCAGCGAGCATGCCATCGAACTCTCGAATCTCGCGGATTCGGAGTGGGGGATTCCGGTCGTCCTCTACGGCGCAGGTCGAATCGCGAGGGCGGCGGAGGTGCAGAAGGCGCAGGCGGCCCGCTACGGCTCGGACCAGATGTATTCGGGGCTGATGGGTCCCTTCGCTGATGCTGCCGCGCTGGCGGCCCGCGGCGATTACGCGCAGGCGGTCGAGGAGTTGAAGCGTGCCCATGTGTTCGAAGCAGGCTACCCCTCTCTTCAGCTGGCAAAGGGTATCTATCTCGTGCGCGCCGGGCGGGCAGCGGACGCGATACCTGCCCTGGACGTCGCGATCGCGAACAGGTACGGCATGGAACCGACGGCGATCTACCCGGTCGGCCGGGTCTGGCAGGCGCGGGCCCGGAAGCAAACCGGTGATGTCGCCGGTGCACGGCGCGCCTACGACGATGCGTTCGCGTTCTGGAAGGATGCCGACGAAGATCTGCCGATCCTTGTCCAGGCCCGTAAGGAATACGCGGCCCTGCCGAACCAGTGAATCCCTGGGAACTCGCGGCCAACGCGTTCGTCGCGGCCGCCATCTTTCTCGCCGGACGGAACAACATCCACACCTGGTGGGCCGGCATCGTCGGCTGCACCCTGTTCGCCGCCGTCTTCTACGAAGCGCGTCTCTACGCTGACGTCACGCTCCAGATCTTCTTCATCCTGACGAGCATCTACGGCTGGTGGAAGTGGCTGCACGGCAACCAGGGAGCCGAACTGCCGGTGCGGTTCTCCTCGGCGCGGGTCCTGATCGTGTCTGGCGCCGCGGCGACCGCCGTGGCGATCGGGTATGGGTGGCTGCTCTGGCGCTTCACCGATGCCTACGCGCCCTTTCTCGACTCGATCGTCCTTGCCTTCAGCGTCCTGGGTCAGTTGCTGATGATGGAACGTCGGGTGGAGAACTGGTGGTCGTGGCTGCTCGTGAACACGATCGCGGTGCCGCTCTACGCCTCGCGCGGGCTCGTGGTGACGTCGCTCCTCTATGCGGCGTTCTGGATCAACGCGGTGGTGTCGCTGCTGAAGTGGCGCTCGCTCGCCCGCGGAAACGCCGAACTATGAACTCCGAACTGCGAACTTACTCCTGGCGCAGTGCGAGCAGGGGATCGACGCTCATCGCCCGCCTCGCGGGGACGTAGCACGCGATCGCGGCGACGGCGAGCAGTACACCGGCGGTGACGAGGTAGCTGGCCGGATCGAGTGGCGTGACGCCGAACAGCAGGGACGCGATGTATCCCGCCAGCGCCAGTGCTGCGCCGGCGCCGATGACGACGCCAATGGCGGCGAGCTTCATGCCGTCCCCGAGCACCATCCGCAACACATCGCCGCGTTGGGCGCCGATCGCCATTCGGACGCCGATTTCCTGCGTCCGCTGGCTCACGGTGTAGGACACGACCCCGTAGAGGCCGACAGCCGCGAGGAAGAGCGCGAGGAGCGCGAAGAGCAGGAGCAGCAGCATCGAGAACCGGCGCTGCGCCACCGTGCCGTCGACGATCTCGTCCAGCGGCATCACGGAGTAAGCCGGAAGCGCGGGATCGATCTCGCGGACCGTCTGGCGGACGACTTCCGCATAGCGGCCCGCCTCGCCGGACGTCTTCGCAAGCACCCAGACCGAGCTGAACACGTCCTGCTTGAACGGCACGTACATCGTGGGATCCCCGGCCGTTTCGAGATCCCCGTGGCGGACCTCGCCGACGACCCCGACGATCTCGTAGAAGCCGTCGGTGCCGTTGCCGATATCGATACCCTGGCCGATCGCCTCCTTGCCGGGGAAGAACTTGCGCGCGAACGCGTCGTCGACGACCGCCACCTTCATCGACGTCTCGCGATCGTATTCGGTGATCGCGCGGCCGCGAATCACCGCGATGCTGAGGGCCCGGAAGTACTCGGGACTGACGATGCGGTAGTTGGCGGAAGGGTCGGTGCCGGGCTGACCGGGGGCACGGCCGCGGATCGTGAACGAGAGCGTGTAGCTGCCGCGCATCGGAACTGTCTGCGTCAGGGCCGCCGACTGGATGCCCGGAGCGTTCCTAAGGCGCTCCAGCAGCCCGTCGAAGAACGAGATCTGCTTCGGTCCGTCGGGATACGACGTCTCCGGCAGCGCGACGCGAAACGCGAGCACGCCCTCGGACTGGAAGCCGGGATCGACTCCGCTCACCTTCGCGAAGCTGCGAAGCAGCAGCGACGCGCCGACGAGAAGCACGAGTGAAAGCGCCACCTCGGCGACGAGCAGTCCGTTCCGCATCCAGCGGCCGCCGAACGAGGCAGACGTCCGGCCGCCTTCCTTCAACGTGGCGCCCACACTGCCGCGGCCGGCATGCCATGCGGGTGCGAGACCGAAGAGCAGTCCGGTGGCCATCGACAGGAGCAGCGCGAAGCCGAGCACCGTGCGGTCCAGCGAGATATCGAGCACGCGCGGGATGCTGTCGACTCCCAGGGATTGAATCGGGGCGATCGAGGCCCAGGCGAGCAGGATGCCGAGCAGTCCGCTGGCCGAGGCGAGCACGAGACTTTCGATCAGCATCTGCACGACCAGTCGCGCACGTCCCGCACCGAGCGCCGTGCGGATGGCCATCTCCTTCTCACGCACCGACGCGCGCACGAGCAGAAGGTTCGCCACGTTCGCGCACGCGATCAGGATCACGACCGCCACGGCAGCCATCAACGTCAGGAGCATCGGCCTGACCGGGCCGACGATCAGTTCCTGCATGCCGATGACTTCGGCCGACTCGTCGCGGCTGTTCTTCGGGTACTGCACGGCAAGACGTTGTGCGATCGTCTTCATCTCGGCGTCCGCCTGCTCGCGGGAGACGCCCGGCTCGAGGCGTGCGATGACGCCGAGGTAATGGCCGCCCCGCGTCGCACCCGCAGAAGCGAGGCCGATCGGGCGCCAGAACTCGCTTTCGCGCGAAGGGAAGAAGAACCCCGCGGGCATCACGCCGATGACGGTCATCGGCGTGCCGCTCACCGTAAGCGAGCGGCCGAGGATAGACGGATCGCCGCCAAAGCGCCGCTGCCACATCCCGTGGCTGAGCACGACGACCGCGTTCTGGTTCGGCGCATCTTCCTCGGGATGGAATCCCCGGCCCATCGCCGGCGCGACGCCGAGTGTCTCGAACATATCCCACGACACGGACGCCATCGGAATGCGCTCCGGGCCATCGATCCCGATCATCGTGTCGCTGCCCGGGGTGTACGCGGCGATGTGCTCGAAGACGGTGTTCTGCTCCCGCCAGTCGAAGAAGTTGGCCGGGGCGACGGAGAACCGGCCGTATTGCGGGACGATCTCGAGGACCCGGACGATGCGGTCTGGTTCGCCGTACGGCAGCGGACGGAGGATTACGCCGTTGATGATGCTGAAGATGGAGGTCGTGGCGCCGATCCCGAGGGCGAGGGTCAGGATCGAGACGAGCGTGAATCCCGGAGCCTTGCGCAGCTGCCTCAAGGCGTAACGAGCGTCGGCCAGGATGTTGGGGAGCATGGGGAAACTCCGAACTACGAACTCCGAGCTATGAACTACGAACGCCGAACTTTGAACTATGAAGCCCGAATCATGAACGCCGAACTATGAACTATGAACTCCGAATCATGAAAACGGCCGAACTGTGAACGGGCGCACCCGGTTGGACGGGA
>DASWVN010000007.1:0-10269 GCA_036401215.1 Vicinamibacterales bacterium
ACGCCACGCGGGTCACGATCGATGCGGGGCAGTCGATCAACGTCGCGCTGCGTCTGCTGGACCGCTGACGGCGGATCGGAGGCGGGACGGGTTCAGCTCGCACCGATTCCGATCCTGTGCAAAGATGCGCGGAGGAGGAAGCTGATGGCACATCCACGGTCCGGCGATACCATCACGGTGCACTACACGGGTCGGCTGGCAGACGGCCGCGTCTTCGACAGCTCTGAAGGCCGGGAGCCGCTGGAGCTGACGGTCGGCGAAGGGGAAGTCATTCCCGGCTTCGAGCACGCGCTCACGCAGATGGAACCGGGCGAGGAACGAACCGTCGTCATCCCCGCCGACGAAGCCTACGGCCCCCATCGTCCCGAGCTGATGGTCTCGGTGGATCGCGCGGATCTTCCCGATCACATCCAGCCGACGGTCGGCCAGCAGCTCCAGGTGCGGGCCGACGATGGACACAGTGCGGTGGTGACGGTGGCTGAGGTCTCGGATACACGGGTGACGCTCGACGCCAATCACCCGCTCGCCGGCGAGGATCTGACGTTCGATCTGAAGCTGGTGGAGGTGAGGGGTTAGAAGAACACTGAAACTTCGAACTACGAACGATGAACTATGAACTCAGTTCATGCTCCGCAGTTCATAGTTCGGATTCACCGTTCGGAGTTTCCGCAGTTCATAGTTCGGAGTTCATAGTTCGGAGTTTCGCCCCTACTCCCTTCACCACCTGAACGACGTTCGCGCTGCCGCGGCCGCCAGCCCTTCCGACAACGACAGCGCCACCGCGGCGGGCAGATAGGGAATCCGGATCGCGTAGCCCTCCTGCGACCGGCCCGCGGTATCGGCGAACACCGTCGCCATCCCGTGTCGCCGATCGAACGGCGACTGGTGGCGCGACACGACCTGCACCTTCGCGAGGGGCGCGACGAGCCGGTTGCGCCAGATCCATCCGCTCTTGAACTGCACCGTCTCGACCGCCATCGCCCAGCGCATCGCCGCGATCGACTTGCGCGCGTGGACGTAGAGCCAGGTGGCTGCCACGAGAGCGAGTGGCGTCACCCACCAGCCGATGGTGAACCACAGCGCGACAGAGACGGGCACGAGAAAGATGAGCCCGCCGACGATCTCCCGCCGCACGCCACGCGGATGCACCGGCTGCCAGTCGACGTCGATCGTGGCTTCGGGCACGATCCCGTGCAACAGCCCGGGCAATGCGGATCGACGGACCAGCGGCGCCAGCCAGGCGCGCGTGCTTTCGCCCCCCTCCTGGGCCTTCCCACCGGCCGTCTGCACGCCGACCGAGACGCGCTCGGCCAGCCGATGCCACGGTCCTTCGCGAATGGTCAGCTTCTGGATCCGGCGAACCGGGATCGTGGAGGTCACGCGGGTGAAGAACCCGTACTCGGATCGCAGATCGTCGCCCGATCGCGTGAGTTTGAACCCGTAGTACGTCAGGGCCGTCCACCCCGCGGACGCGACCCTGAGGATGCCCAGGAGCAGCACGAATCCCGCGAGCGAAACGACCACCTGCAGGAACGGGAACGGCGCGTCGTCGAACACCGCGAGGAGGATGCTGCGAAAGACGCCTGCGCCCGGTGAGTCCTTGCCGAAGAAGCGGTCGTCGAGGGTATCCATCAACCCGAACTCCCACAGCAGCCCGAACATGGCGCCGAGGACGATCATGCCGCGTCCGTGGACCAGGCCGAACAGGAACGTCTCGCGCGGCGTCAGCGCGAGCAGGACATCGGGAGGCTGCGGTGCTTCGACGGTTTCGGCCGCTGGAGCCGAACGTCCGGCGAAGATCCGGGCGCGGATTTCGTCGAGCGCATCGCGGCTCACGACGCGCAGGAACGCTTCGGTCTCGTTCCCGCCGCCGGTTTCGACCTTGACTTCGATGACGCCGAGCAGGCGGTGCAGCACGTTCTGGACGGCGTCGACGTTCTGCACGCGGTCGTAGGGAATATGTCGGACGCGGCGAAAGATGAACCCGGACCGGATCACCAGCTCGGTGGGGTCGAATCGATAGCGGAACGACAGCGCCCGTCCGATCGCGATCAGCGCCACCGGCACGACGAGCACCGCGGCCCAGGCTTCCCACGCGTCGCGGTTGCGCGTGGCGAAGAGCGCGAGGATCGCCGGAAAGAGGAACTGCTTCGCGGCCCCCTGGATCACGAACACGAACGAAAGCGGGTGCAGCCGGCGCTCAGACTCCATCGATCTGTGCGTCCCGCGGCAGCAGCCGGTCCCTGAGTGTCTGCGCGACCTCGTATGCGAGCCCGTCCAGCGTCACCTGCGAATGCTCGGTTCCGGCGGTGTAGATGACGAGCACGCCCAGGCCGAACCGGCGCTGCAAGGGTCCCTGCGTCACATCGAGGTGCTGGACGCGCGATCTCGGGACGGCAATCGACGTCCGCCACACGACGCCCCTCTGGATCTCGATCAGCTCGTCGTCGATCCGGTATCGGGCGTGCCGGTGTTCGACCGGAGGCCACCAGTACGAAAGGACCGCGAGGCCGATCGTGAGCGGCAGCCAGAGCAGCAGGATGCCGATCCGTATCAACCAGGGCACATCGTCACCGGCGAGCACAAAGATGGTCGCGCCGAACAGGAATCCCAGGGAGAGCACGGCGGAGGTGATCCAGCCGGTGATGCGATCGAGCTGGATCTTGCGCGGATCGAGCTGATGCCAGTCAGGGGGCTGGCCGGTGCTTTCGCTGGTCATCGAATGCATTCTAGGCCGCGGAAACTTCGAACTATGAACTATGAACTATGAACTCCGAACCTGGGGAACTGTTGGCACCCCTGAAAGGGGTGCCCTACGAATAACGGTTGGCATCCCTGAGGGGTGCCCTACGAATAGAGGAAGACTCAGGGACGCGGCGCAGGAGGCTCAGGATGGCGCCGAGGGTCTGCGCGTGCTGCTCCTCGCGGCTGATCGTGGCCGGCCAGTCGCCGGGCTGGAAGCCGTAGGCGCCGAACTGCGAGTGGTTGCCGCCATCGATGCGCACGTGCTGCGTCTGCGGCGGCAGGTTGGGCTTCGTGCGTTCCAGCTTCTGGACGTCCGCGACGGTATCGCGCGTGCCGTAGATGCGCATCACGGGCATACGCAGGTGCGCGAGACTGATGTCGCGGGGATGCGAGGTGCCGATCAGCACGAGCCCGGCGAGCGACGGCGCCTGCGTCTGCGCCAGACGCGCCGCGATCTCGCCGCCGCGTGAGTGCCCGGCCACTACCCACCGCCGCACCTCCGGCAGCTGCCGCATCGCGTTCACGGCCCGGTTCAGCGGCTCCGCACCTTCGGCGCCACCGAAAATGCCGCGTCGAGGGACCTGGATCAGCACACACGTGTATCCCTCGGCCGCAAGGTCACGCAGCAACGGAGCGTACGCCACCGGATCCACCAGGCCGCCAGGAAAGAACACGACGCCGACGTCCGCCGCAGTGGCTCGCGGCTGGAAGAGCCAGTGGTCCTCGCCTTCGGTCACCGCTACGGCGTCGTTCCCCCTGATCGCTTCACGGGCGGCACTCGACGCCCGGAACGCAATGAGGCTCCAGAGCACGAAGATCACCGTCACGGTGATCCCGGTCGTAATCCAGATGCGCCGAATCGTCGCCCATCGCACTCGTGCCATGCCGCTATGATCCTCCGGCGATCACTCTGTTCTAAGGACCACCGCCGGATCGATCTGGTAGGCGGCACGCAGGGGTAACCAGACAGCGATCCCCGCCACGACAAACAGCATGAACGTGGTCAATCCATAGATCAGCGGATCGAACGTTCTCACGCCTGTCATCAGGCTTTGCAGAAGATGAGAGAGGTTGCGGCTGGCCACCAGACCGAGCATCGCCCCGACGACGACGGCCGGGGCAACATCGCGCACCAGCAAGACTGTCAGATGTCGTCGCGCCGCACCGAGCGACATGCGGATCCCGATCTCCCGCGTGCGCTCCGAGATCGACGCGGCAACGACGCTGCCGACACCCGAAATCGCGAGCAGAACGGCCAGTCCCCCAAAAACCGAGACGAGCATCGTCATGAACCGGCTGTATGCCGTCTGGGCAGCACGAAGCGCTTCCGCGGTGGTCACCTCGGAAACCGCCTGCCGAGGATCGACCTGCTGAACCGCACGCCGAAGCATCGCCTCAACTTGATGCGCCGGCGCTTCGCTACGGACGACGAGGTGCATGCTGAAGGACGGAAACTGCGAGGCACTTACGTAGATCTCCGGCCTTGGGGTTCTGAAGTAGCTGTCGCGAAAATCCGTGACGATCCCTATGATTCGCACCCGCTGCGACTTGCCGTCGGTACGCAGGGTGACGGTTGATCCGAGAGGCTCACCTGCCAGCGACAGTTGCTTGGAGAGGGCTGAGTTGATGAGCGCAACTCGCTCGCCTCCGGCGGAATCCATGGTTCCGATGTCTCGTCCTCGTACGATCGGCACGCCTAAGAGACCGAGCGCCCCAGCTGACACAATTCGTTTTCTGGGCGCCATCACTGCACCGGCGTCTGTTTCGATCTCCACAGGCGAAGGAATCAGGCGGTGCAGCGGCATGCGGGAGATCGCGGCAGCCTCAAGCCCTCCGTTCCGCAGTTCGGCCAGGGCGTCGTCGTAGAAACGGCTCGTGTTCGCGTAGCCGATGCCAGCCGGGCGCAGCGTGGCGACATGGACGTCAGCCGGATCGAACCCCACCTCGATGTTCACCAGCGCGGCCAGGCGCGCCATCATCATGGCGGCGCCGATCAGCAGCGCCAACGTCAACGCGATCTCGAGGCCGACCAGCACTTGCGATAGACGTCTTCCCTGGCGAGTGGCCGACCGGCCCGTCTCGACGAGCCGCCCTGGACGCCATACGGCAGTAACAGCCGGGATCATGCCGCACAGCAAGGCGCTCATACCTGCCGTCGTGCCGGCAAACGCGATCACGCGCCAGTCGATCGTGGTGTCGGCCAGTCTCGTGACCTCCGGAAGAGCCACCGCGAAGAGCGCGCGAATCAACATCCATGCGAGCGCCACACCCACACCCGCAGCGAGCGCGGCCAGTACGAGTGACTCGGTCAGGAGTTGCCGCATCAGCCGGATGCGCGTGGCACCAAGTGCCCTGCGGACCGTCAGCTCCGTTGCTCGTGCGCGCCCGCGCGCGAGCAGAAGGCTGGCGACGTTGGCGCACGCGATCAGCAGAACCAGCGACACCGCACCCAGGAGCGTCAACCACGTCGACGGAGACACACTCCGCCACGCCTCGGCGAGCGGCGCAAGAGTCACTTCGGCCGGTTCGCCATCTATGCGGCCCAGTGATCCCGAAAGCGACGCCGCCTGCCTTCTTGCAGCTGCGATGTCACCGTGCTTCAAGCGGGCGACCGCATCGAACGGCCCGCGTCCCATCTGGCTCAGGTCGCCTGATCTCACCGGCAGCAGGGTCCAGAACTCACTCCCTTCCAGTGACGGGAAGCTGCGCGGCATGACTCCAACGATCGTGTGAACCTCTCCACTGAGATGGACCGCTCGCCCGATGACATCCAGCTCGCCGCCGAAAGCACGCCGCCACAACGAATCGCTGATGACGACTGGCGCGACACCGGACTCGTCCTCGGGCGCAAACGTGCGCCCGATCGCCGCCGGCACGCCGAACACGGCGAAATACTCGGCCGTGACGGCCTCTCCCCGCACGGCCTCGGGAAGCGCTCCACCGGTCAACGTGTGTTCCGAACCCAGCGTTGCGGCGACGTGTTCGACGGCCGGCAACTGCTTCACTGCCATCATCGTCCCCGCGCCCACGCCCCAGCTGCCACGCTTCGGTGTACGGACGCGAATCGTGACGATCCTCTCAGGATGGTCGAAGGAGAGAGGTTTCAGATAGACGGCATCCACGACGGCGTAGACCGCGGTCGTGGCACCAATCCCCAGAGCCAACGTGAGAACGGCCGCCGCGGTAAAGCGGGGATGGCGTTTCAATTGCCGCAGGGCATAGCGGAAGTCCATGCGCGTCCGTATTATGACCGCCGCTCAGGTCGCGCGGTTGGATTCTGAAGACGCATCCGCCACGCGCCGATAACACAATCGTGAGCACTCTTCGGGCGCGTGTCGTGACCGCTGATCAGTGGGGCAAGCCGGATCTCGATGAAAACGGGCGGGCGATCTGCCGGTGGTGCCGCACACCGGTCCAGCGCCCTCGACGGACGTTCTGCAGCGACGCCTGCGTGCACGAATGGAAGATCCGGAGCAGCCCGTCATACGTCCGGAGCGAGGTGAAGAAGCGCGACAAGGGGATCTGCCGCCTCTGCGGCCTGAACGTCGTCAAGGTGCATCGCGAGTGGACGAGGGCGAAGCCGCCGGCATCCGATCGTGCGGCGCGGAAGGCGTGGCGTTCGGCGCGTCCCCGATGGGAAGCCGATCACATCGTGCCGGTGGCGGACGGCGGCGGCGAATGCGGGTTGGAGAACTATCGCCTGCTGTGCCGTCCCTGCCACGTGCGGGTCACGCTCCAGTGGCGCGCGCAGAGGGTCCTGGGGCGCAGATTGGCCCGGACTGAAGCCGCGCCCTCCGCAACGCATCACGCGCAGACTCCGTAGGGCGCGGCTTTAGTCCGCGCCACTACCCTCCCTGCTGCCAGCGGAGAACCGCCTCGGTCGGATACAGCAGCTGAAGGATGTTGAGCGTCAGGTTGTCGCGGATCCACCACGCCACCCCCACTTCCATCACGATGGTGAGGACGACGACGATGAGGATCGGCAGCCGCCAGGCGGCCAGAAATCCCAGGACCATCGCGCCGATGTCGGCCACCGAATTGAGGACGCTGTCACCGTAGTAGTCGAGCGCGATCGTCTGCTCCCGATAGCGGTTGATGATCATCGGCGTGTTCTCGAGGACCTCCCACGCCGATTCGAGCATGACGGCGAGCACCAGCCGCAGGCCGACGGACCAGCCGTACGCGCGCCCCATCAACCAGAACAGCGCGTAGAACCCGAAGCCGTGGATAATGTGCGAGAACGTGTACCAGTCGGAGATGTGCTGCGAGTTCTCCGAACTGGCGACCACCCCGTGCCACAGCTTGACGTAGCCGCACTTGCAGATCGGGACGCGCCCCATCGCCAGCAGGATCGCGGCGGCAGCGGCAACCACCGCGAGCGACGTCCACACGTAGCGAGCACGAATCCTGTCGACGGATCTCACGAAACCGTCCGACGGGCGGCGCAGGACGTCCCTTTACGGGGCGCCATGTCGATGGCGAACAATCGGAGCGGAGCCTCGTCGGGATACGGCTGGATGATGCCCGTGAATGACATCCCCAGCTTCTCGAGCAGGCGCGCCGAGGCCACGTTGTCGCGGCTGACGATCGCCAGCACGCGCGGAAGCCGCAGCACATCGCGGGCGTGATCGAGCACCGCACGCGCAGCCTCGAATCCAAACCCCTTCGACTGGAACTCGGGGAGGTAAGCGAACCCGATGTCGGGATCGTCGAGCACGTCGCGCTTCAGCAGGCCGCAGACCCCGACGGGCGTCCGGTCATCCTTCCGTTCGACCAGCCACAGCCCGAATCCCTGAGCCGCGTAGCCGGCGAGCGGGCCTTTCGTGATGTATCGACGGGCGTCGGCAAGCGTGCGGACGCCACGATCGCCGATGTTCCTGATGAAGGATGGATCGTTCAGGAGCGTGAGAATGAACGGCGCATCGTCGGGAACCATTTCCCGCAGGACGAGGCGTACGGTTGCAAGGATCGTACGTCCGTCCTGCATGCCCACCATTCAGCATTCAGCATTCGTCATTCCCGCCGCTCGCGCGAAGCGTCTCGGCGGGCCGCGCCGTAGCCTCGGCGAAGGCGGGCGACATTGACACGCGTCAGCGCCCACCTGCCTCGGTGGTGATCTTCTTCGGCGCCGGTTCGGCCTTCTTGTTCCGCTCCTTCAGGTGCTCTTCCATCTCGAGCCGCGGAACGCCGTCGGTCATCCACTTCGGTGCAGGCGCTCCCTTGAGATAGTGGTCGAACCACTCCTTCATGCGGACGGTGTAGTCCCGCTGGTTCGGACGCCTGGCGAGACCGTGGTTCTCGCCGACGTACTGAAGCATGATGACCGGCTTCCCCATCCGCCGCAGCGTGTTGTAGTACTCGACGCCCTGCGTGAAGTCGACGGCGCCGTCGCGATCGTTGTGCAGGATCATCAGCGGCGTCTTCACGTTCTTCGCAAAGAACACCGGTGAGTTGCGGTAGTACGCGTCCCAGTTGTCCCAGTATCCGCCCTTGAACCGGCCCTGGCTGCTCTCGAAGATCGCCATGTTGCCGCCGCCGCTGTTCTTGTAGATCAGCGAATACATGCTGACCATGTTGGTCAGCGGCGCACCCGCGACGGCCGCGGCGAAGATATCGGTCTGGGTCACGAGGAACGAGGTCTGGTAGCCGCCCCAGGAGTGGCCCGTGATCCCGACCTTCTTCGCATCCACGACTCCGGTCGCGATCGCGGCCTTCACCGCCGGGACCATGCACCACACCGCCGACATGCCCGGATCGTTCACCTTGTAGACGATGTCGGGGATCAGCACCGCGTAGCCGTTGCTGGTGTAGACCGACTTGTTGAAGCCGTTGGCGCTCGGCGTGCCGAACTGGTTCGCCGTCTGCGACATCTTCTCGTAGAAATACACGAGCGTCGGATACGACTTGCCCTTCTCGTAGTTCGCCGGCAGGTAGAGCGCCGCCTGGAGCTTGTCCCCCTTGTCGCAGGTGTAGTTCACGAGCTGTACGCCGGGCGTCCAGTGATACTTCGCCACCTGCGGACGCATGTCGGTGAGACGCTTCGGCTCGCCGAACTTCGTATCGGTGGCGTAGTAGTCGGCCGGCTCGGTCGCGGTCTCCTTCGTGTAGACGACGACGTCGGCCTTCTCGGCCTTGGTCAGGCGCGAATAGGCGGCGTCACCCCAGAGGACGTTCGTGAGCCCGGGCTTGCCCGGATCGAGGCGGGCGACGCCACCCTTCTTCGTCCACTCACCGTAGACACGGAAGAACTGCGGCTTCGACATGTCGATGCCGTCCTCGCGCTCTTCGGCCGTTTCCATCGCGATCCGGCCCTGGTAGCGGATCTGGTCCTTGCGGCCGTTCACGGTCAGGTTGACGGCTGCGCCGCCGTCCACCGGCACCTGCCAGATGTCCCAGTTGTCGCTGATGAGGACCGCGTCGCTCCCCTTCACCCATCCCATCGGCGAGGTCGGCGGATTGATGACGTTGTGGTCGTCTTCGGTATCGATGAAGGACGCCGGAACACCCTTCGTGATGTTCTTCGACGTGCCGCTGGCCATGTCGTAGACGAAGAAGTGGCCGTCCTCGTAGTAGAGGAACGACTCGCCATCAGGGGACGGACCGTTGTACCAGCGCGCGCGCTTCAACGCGAGCTTGCGCTCGCCGGTCGACGGGTTCACCACGTAGACGTCGCGATAGCGGCGGCCGTCCATGTTGCCCATCAGCTGATACTCGGAGTCGTCGGTCCCGATCGCGAACTTGTCCTTCGGCGCCATCGACACGGTGCGCATGTCATCGTCTGCGAGCCGGACGAACTTTTGCGGCCCCACGTGGTAGATCGAGAGATAGCTGAAGTTGCGGTCCGCGTTCTCCTGGACCTGCTGCTGCGACTGGAGCCGCGGGTCCTTCCAGTGCCAGAGGACCAGGTCCACCTTCTCATCCGCATCGTTGTCGTTGCCAGCCGGCGGTGTCGCTGGCGGCGCGTCGTCTCCTTCGCCTTCGGGGGCCCCTCCGCGTCCGCCGGCCGCCGGCGTCGTCCGCTTGCGCGGCTCCTTGATGCCGAACACGAAGGCGTCCATCTTCTCGTTCCAGGTCGCAGACCGCGTGCCCGCGATGGCGAAGCCTTCGGGGAAGTTCTTGTCCTTTGACGGATCGTAGACCGTCTTCTTCGGTTCGCCAGCGCCGAAGCCGGTGAAGCCGACGATCGAGTAGAGCCGGTCGGTGTAGGCGCGGTCTTCCTTGCCCTTGAGAACGATCAGGCCGGTGCCCTTGTCGGTCCAGCTGAGGCGCTCGTAATTGGCCGTGTCGGTGTCGAGCGACGACACGGTGCCGGCCGCCATGTCGCGAAGCTGCACGCCGTTGCCGATCTTGTCGGTGGCGTCGATCACCGTCGCGAGGAACTTGCCGGACCGATCGAAGGCGAACTCCGAGACGTTGCCGACGTTCAGCTCCGCGCCGTTCCCGAGGTCACGGATGATCAGGTCGGTGCCACGCGGGCGGCTGCTGGCCCCCTGGTTGCCTCCGCCGCCGGCGGCGCCGCGGCCG
>DASWVN010000008.1:0-15033 GCA_036401215.1 Vicinamibacterales bacterium
CACAGGGGAAACACCGAGAAACACAGAATCGGGGGCCACAGGGGAAACACCGAAGAAACACAGAGCGGGGGCCACAGGGGAAACACCGAGGACACACAGAATCGGGGGCCACAGGGGAACACCGAGGAAGCACGGAAGCACGGGATGGCTTCAGGGAAACCCCCGAATCGACAGGACCTCACGAGCCCGGCGCCAGAACCTCAACCAAAAGATTCCGTGTTTCGCCCTGACCCTTCTGTGGCCCCCAACTAAAGATCCCGTGTTTCTCCCGTGTTTCCCCCGTGTTTCTTCTGTGGCCCCCCATTTCAAAGAATCCGTGTTTCCTCTGTGTTTCTTCTGTGGCCCCCAACTAAAGAATCCGTGTTTCCCCTGTGTTTCTTCTGTGGCCCCCAACTAAAGATTCCGTGTTTCCCCTGTGTTTCTTCTGTGGCCCCCAACTAAAGATTCCGTGTTTCCTCTGTGTTTCCCCTGTGGCCTGCGATCCCGTGTTTCCTCTGTGGCTACCGCACCCCGGCCCGCACCATCTGCCCGGCCAGTTCCACGTCGGCCGCGGCGTCCGTGGCCGCACGCGCGCGGTCCACGAGCTGCGTGAGCATGGCGGCCAGGATCGTCGAGACGGCTTGCAGCCAGTCGGTGAGCTCGACCCGTGGCTCTAGTTCGAGGGCGAGGACGCCGACGCAGCCCGACGAGGCGAGCAGCGGCAGCACGAGGGCGCCGCTGGCGCGTTCGCTGCCGGCGATCGCACAGGCCTGGCCCGAGCGGAACGCGGCCGCGGTCGCATTGTCGGCGTCCGGTGGAAGCGCGGGGAGCTGCGCGAGCACGCGGTCCGAGTAGCCATGGGCGAGGCCGGGCCTGAGGCGACAGGTGGCCTCATCCCACACCCACACGATCAGTCCTCTCGCGTGGAGCGTTCCCGCAGACAGATCGAGCAGCGCCTTCAGGTCTTCGGCGCTCTCGACCCGCCCCAGCTCCGTGCACAGGTGCGCGAGCGCGAGCATGTCGGGATGTGCGTCCGTTGCTCTCCGCGGTTCTTCGCCGCGTTCGTCTGAGGCCTCCACGTCTTCAACGCGAGGGATCGAGCGGCGCGTCGAGTGTGCCGGCGCGGCAACCGCTTCGGCCTCCTCGATCTCGTCCCCCTCGCTCTCCGCGAAGATCGCCTCCATGCGTTCGTAGTCGACGATCGGCGGGGAAAGCTCGGCGTCGCACTCGGGACCGACCTCGAGTCCCGCATCGTCGGCCATTTCGAGCCGCGGCATCGCGATCGGCGGATGGATGCCGAAGGCGAACGCCTCTTCTTCGGGCTGGACCGCGACCTCGCGCACGTCCATCGGAGGAGCCGTTATCCCCGAACCAGAACGGTCGCGGTCGGATTGCGGCGCATCCGTCGGCGGACCGCTGGCCAGCCGTGACAGCGTGCCGAGGGCCGACCCGAACATGCTCTTCAAGCGGCTGCCGCCGGCGGCACGTGACGCGTCGACGGCGAGCGCGTTCGCCAGCGCCGTCTCGAATTCCTCCTGTGGTTCCGGGTGGACGTCGTTGAACTCGCGCACGATCGTGTCCGGGTTCAGGCCGATCGACTGCGCGTAGGTGCGGATGTAGGCGCGGCGGAAGATGCCTGACGGCCAGTGTGAGACATCGTCCCGCTCGAGCCCTTCGAGGAGCGACAGCTTGATCTTGGTTTGCTGGGCGATCGTGACGAGCGCGATCTGCTGCTCTTCACGCCTCCGGCGCAGGCGGGCGCCGAAACTTTCGGGCATGGGGCACACCTCTTCGAGCCACGAAAAACGAAACATTCAAAACGTGGGAGACCTGCCGTTCCCGACGATGGCGACAGGTCGAGTGACTTTCGCTGGCGTTCGTCACCCGTGAGGAGTGCACCGCGCAGCCTCTGGCGAGGCGGCCCCGTCGCGGTGAGGGGACGAACCTTTGCGAGAGTAACAACATGTGCGCGCTGCTTCAACCCAGAAATGCGCGAGCCCAGCCGTAGGTTGACATTCAAAACGACGTGAATGAACATTCATTCAGTGGCTACCGCAGCACCCACGGTCGACAAACGCGCCGCCATCCTCGACGCGGCGACCTCCGTCTTCGCCAGGCGCGGCTACTTCGGCTCGCAGGTCGCCGACGTGGCCCGCGCGGCCGGGATCGCGGCCGGCACGGTTTATCTCTACTTCCGCAGCAAGGACGAAATCCTCACGTCGATCTTCGATCGCATGATGCAGGACGCCATGGAGGAGGGGAAGAGCGCGCTCGACGGCATCAGCGATCCAGTCGAGCGCCTGCGCCGGATCGCGCACCTGCACCTCGGACGGCTCGGACGCGATCGCAGCCTCGCGGTCGTCTTTCAGGTGGAGCTTCGGCAGACGACGAAGTTCATGGAGCGGTTCTCGAAGACCGGTCTCGCCGATTACCTCCTGCTGATTCAGCGGACGATCGAGCAGGGGCAGGTCGTCGGCGTGTTCCACAAGTCGATCGATGCCAGGATGGCGTCGAAGGTCTTCTTCGGCGCCCTCGACGAGATGGCGACCAACTGGATCCTCAGCCGGCGGCGCTACTCACTCGAAGCGCAGGCAGACCCGGTCGTCGACATCCTGGTGGGTGGACTCTCGGCGCCAGCGAGGAGTGGCAGATGATCGCATCGGCGGCAGTGCTCGGCGCCGGGACGATGGGGGCGCAGATCGCGGCGCATCTGGCCAACGCCGGCCTTCCCGTGCTGCTGCTCGACGTCACGGCGGACGCGGCCCGCAGCGGACTCGAACGCGCGCGCCGCTTGAAGCCGGATCCGTTCTTCCTCCCCGAAACGGCAGCCCTCATCCGGACCGGAAGCTTCGACGACCTGCTGGCGGAAGCCGGACAGGCCGATTGGATCGTGGAAGCGGTCGTCGAAAAGCTCGAGATCAAGTCGTCGCTGTTCTCGAGGCTGGCTCCACTGCTGCGCGCTCAGACGATCGTCTCCACCAACACATCCGGCATACCGATCTCGCAAATCGCAGAAGGGCTCGAACCCGCCGTCCGGGCTCGTTTTCTCGGGACGCACTTCTTCAATCCGCCCCGCTACCTGCCGCTCGTCGAACTGATACCGACGGCTGACACCGATTCAAAGGTGGTTTCGGAGCTGAAGTCCTTTCTCGATGTGCGCCTCGGCAAAGGGGTCGTGATCGCGAAGGATCGCCCCGGGTTCATCGCCAACCGGATCGGCCTCTATGGCATGGCGCGCACGCTCGAACTCGTGGCGGACGGCCGGTTCTCGATCGACGAAGTCGATGCGCTGACCGGCATCGCGATTGGGCGGCCGAAGAGCGCAACCTTCCGCACCGCGGATATCGCCGGCATCGACATCCTTGCGAAGGTTGCGAGCGATCTACAGACCAACCTGAAAGAGGAAGCGTTTCGCCTTCCACCGTTCATCGAAGCGATGGTCGGCGAAGGCGCGGTCGGCGAGAAGGCAGGCCGTGGATTCTTCCAGAAGGTGAAGGGAGCGGAAGGCTCCGAGATACACGTCCGCGATCTTGCGGGTTCCGGGTACGTGCCCAGGACGAAGCCGAAGTTCGCGTCCGTCGAGACGGCGCGGGCGATCGAAGAAGTCCGCGCGCGCGTCAAGGCGCTGTTCCTGGCAGAGGATCGTGCCGGCGAGTTCCTGCGCGCGACACTCGGGGCGACGCTGCTCTACACCGCGCGCATTGCGCCGGAAATCGCGGAGACGATCGACGACATCGATCGCGCGATGCGGTGGGGATTCGGATGGGAACTCGGGCCATTCGAGACGTGGGACGCGATCGGCATCCGCGAGGTCCTCGACACGCTGAACGTTGCGGAGGGTGACGTCCCGCCGCTCGTGCGCGAAGTCCTCGGGAGCGGCAGGAATTCGTTCCGCGAAGGTCCCGTGCCGCCGGCTTCCCCGGAAGCCGGACTGCTCCGCCGCGCGCGCACCGCGTCGCCGGCGTTGAAGCAGAACGCCGGCGCCTCGCTGGTGGATCTCGGCGACGGGGTGCTGGCGGTGCACCTCCACTCGAAGATGAACGCCATCGGCGGCGACACGATGGAGATGCTCGAGGCCGGCGTGGCCAGGGCGGCGTCCGGCTACGCCGGGCTGGTCATCGCAACGGAGGGTCCGCACTTCTCCGCCGGCGCCAACCTCATGCTGCTGCTGCTCGCGGCGCAAGAGGGAGAGTGGGACGACATCGACATGATGGTCCGCAGCTTTCAGCGCGCGACGATGACGCTGCGCCGGTCCCCCGTCCCCGTCGTCGCAGCCACCGGCGGCATGGCGCTCGGCGGCGGCTGCGAGATCGCCATGCACTGCGATCGCGTGCAGGCCTCGGCGGAAACCTACATCGGTCTCGTCGAAGTTGGCGTCGGCCTGATCCCCGCCGGCGGCGGCACGAAGGAGATGCTCGCGCGGGCGATGGAGGACATGCCGGATCCGTCACAGGACGTTCAACCGCACGTGCAGCGGGTGTTCGAGACGATCGGCTTCGGCAAGGTGTCGACGAGCGCGCCTCACGCGCGCCGGCTCGGATATCTGCGTGACGTCGATGCCATCACCATGAACCGCGAGCGCGTCGTCGCCGACGCGAAGCGGACGGTGCTCGCGCGCGCCGCGGGCGGTTATCAGCCGCCGCCGCCGAGGACCGCCATTCCCGTCGGCGGCCCGGACGTCTACGCCGTGCTCGCGCTCGGGATCCATCTCGCACATCGCGCCGGCCGTATCTCGGATCATGACGCCGTCATCGGCCGTCACCTCGCGCGGGTGCTCAGCGGCGGCGACGTGCCGCACAGGACGACCGTCAGCGAGCAACGGCTCCTCGATCTCGAGCGGGAGGCGTTTCTGAAGCTCACTGGCGAGCGCAAGACGCTCGAACGCATCGGTTACACCCTGAAGACCGGCAAGACCCTGAGGAACTGATGTCCCGTCCAGTCATCGTCAGCGCCGTTCGTACACCGGTAGGCAAGGCGCCGAAAGGCGCGCTGCGCTTCACCCGTCCCGACGAGATGGCCGCCCTCGTCATCCGCGCCGCGATCGAACGCGCGGAGGGCCTCGATCCCGCGCGCATCGACGACGTGGTGATGGGCTGCGCGATGCCCGAGGCCGAGCAGGGATTGAACGTCGCGCGGATCGCGTCGCTGCGCGCCGGTGTGCCGGTGAGCGCATCGGCCGTGACGGTCAATCGCTTCTGCGCGTCCGGGATCGAGGCGATCGCGATCGCCGCGGACCGGGTGGCGGCTGGCAGCGCCCGCACGGTTCTGGCGGGAGGCACCGAGTCGATGAGCCTGGTGCCGATGGGCGGACACAAGATCGCTCCGAATCCTGCGCTGGTGGACGAGTATCCGGACGTGTACCTGAGCACAGGACTGGTTGCCGAGAATCACGCGAAAGAAGCGTCGATCTCGCGCGAGGAGCAGGATGCCTTCGCGCTCGAAAGTCACCAGCGCGCCGTGGCGGCCATCGATGCGGGACGGTTTGCCGACGAGATCGTGCCGGTGCCGGCAACGGGCGGTCCGGTGCTCACGATCGACGAGGGTCCTCGACGCGATACCTCGCTGCAGGCGCTTGCGTCACTGCGTCCGGCCTTTCACGCAACAGGCACGGTCACGGCGGGCAACTCGTCGCAGACGAGCGACGGCGCCGCCGCGGTGATCGTGATGGACGAGGAACAGGCGAAGGCGGAAGGGCTGAAGCCGCTCGCGCGACTGCTCGGCTACGCCACCGCTGGTGTCGAGCCGGAACGCTTCGGGATCGGACCGGTGCCGGCCGTCCGCAAGCTTCTCTCGCGGCTGTCGATTCCGCTCGAGCAGATCGACCTGATCGAACTCAACGAGGCGTTCGCGGCACAGGTGCTGGCCTGCCTGCGCGAACTGCCGATCGACCGTGCGCGGCTGAACGTCAATGGCGGCGCGATCGCGCTCGGCCATCCGCTCGGCTGCAGCGGTGCCCGGCTCACGGCGACGCTGCTCTACGAGATGCGCCGGCGCAACGCGCGTCTCGGCCTGGTGACCCTGTGCGTCGGCGGCGGCATGGGGGCCGCTGCCCTGTTCGAGAACCTGGCGTAGGGCACCCCTTTACGGGGTGCCACGGAGACCTCTCATGACGACCACTGCAACGCGACACCAGGGCGGATCGTGGCTGGTGAGCGACACCACCGACATCTTCACTCCGGAGCGTCTGAACGAAGACCATCGGCTGATCGCCGCAACCGCGCTCGAGTTCATGACGAACGAAGTGCTGCCGGCGCTCGACCGGCTCGAACAGAAGGACTGGACCCTGGCCCGCGAACTGGTCGCCAAGTCCGGATCGCTTGGTCTGATCGGGTCCGACGTGCCCGAGGAGCTTGGCGGCGTCGGCCTCGACAAGGCCTCCTCCGTGATCATCGGCGAAGCGATCGGCCGCAGCGCTTCGTTCGCCACCACGCTCGGGGCGCAGACCGGCCTGGCGATCATCCCGATCCTCTGCTTCGGAACCGACGAGCAGAAGCAGAAGTATCTGCCCGGCATCTCCTCGGGTGAGATCGTCGGCGCGTACGCGTTGAGCGAATCCGGATCCGGATCGGACGCGCTCGCGGCGCGCGCGCGGGCAGACAGACAGCCCGACGGCTCGTTCGTCCTGAGCGGCGAAAAGATGTGGATCACCAACGGCGGCTTCGCCGACCTGTTCATCGTCTTCGCCAAAGTGGACGGGGAGAGCTTCTCGGCATTCCTCATCGAACGCGGCTTCGCGGGCGTCTCGAACGGGAAGGAAGAGCACAAGATGGGACTGCATGGATCCTCGACGACGCCGTTGATCCTGCAGGACGTGAGAGTGCCCGCCACCGCCCTGCTGGGCGAGATCGGCAGGGGGCACAAGGTCGCGCTCAACACGCTGAACTACGGGCGGTTCAAGCTGGCGGCGATGTGCAGCGGCGGAGCGAAGCTGGTCCTGGGCGAGGCGGCCGCGTACGCGGCGACTCGACGTCAGTTCAATGAACCCATCGCGAGCTTCGGCGCGATCAGGCACAAACTCGGCGAGATGACCGCGCGGGTCTACGGCGTCGAAAGCGCGCTCTATCGCACGACGGGACTGATGGATGGATCGCTGGCTGGCGGCACCGATCTGCCGCGGGCGCTCGAGGAATTCGCCATCGAGGCGGCGGCGCTCAAGGTGGCCGCGTCCGAGATGCTCGACGTCGTGACCGACGAGAACGTGCAGATCCACGGCGGCAACGGCTTCGTCAAGGACTACCCGGCGGAGCGGTACTACCGTGACGCCCGCGTCAATCGCATCTTCGAGGGGACGAACGAGATCAACCGCCTCCTCGTGCCCGGCATGCTCGCGCGCCGCGCCGTCAAGGGCACCCTGCCGTTGATCGCCGCCGCGAAGGCGCTGCAGGACGAACTGCTCGCGCCTCCTTCCCTGCCGTCGTCAGCATCCGCCGACGCGCTCGGGGCCGAACGCGCGATCGTCAACGGCATGAAGAAGGTCGGGCTCGCCGTGCTCGGGACCGCCATGCAGACCTACGGCGAAAAGCTCGGCGACCAGCAGGAGGTCCTCAGCTTCACGTCCGACATCATCATGGACGTGTTCGTCGCCGAAAGCGCGCTGCTGCGCGCGATGCAGGCGGCTGCCGACGATGTGAATCGCGCGGCGCTCCACGAGGCGGCCGCACGGATCATCGTCCATACCGCGCTGAACCGCGTGGATGCCGCGAGCCGCGAAGCCCTTGCCTGCCTCGCGCAGGGAGACACGCTGCGGACGCTGCTCGCCGCGCAGCGCCGGTGGCTCAAGTCCACACCGGCAAATCTCGTGACGGCACGCCGCGCCCTCGCGGACGAACTCGTTCAACGCCGCAAGTACCCGTTCGAGCCGTAGCGGCAAGGGGCTGCCTGAAGGCAGCTATCTGTAAAGAAGGGCAGCCGACCTAAGACCACGTCGCCATCCACGGGATCTGTGGGAAACATGTTGAGATCCTGTGCAGATGCTGTGGAGGCGACGTGGAAGAAAAAATATTTGCCCGGCTTTTCCGTTGATTCCCTCCCCGCCGCGCGCGATAGCCGCCGATTCGTACGACCTTTCGCTTGTGCGCGCCCGCTGAATCCATAGAATGCGTGGCGCCCATACAAATCTGGTTGGGAGAGACCCTCGACCCCCGCGGTGAACGTGCGCGGCGGACGCACCTCGTGGAAGCAGTGCGGAGGACACGTGAGCAAGCCATCTTCAGTGAACGACGCGGGCAGCACCGCATTGAGCAACGACACAGCCGGCTCGGCGGCCCACCAATGGTTCACGATGCTGGATCAGCGCCCCCTCTCCGTCGGTGCGGAACGCTGGCGGACGCAGGTGGTCGGCATCCATGAAGATGGCTCGGACGTCTGGATCCAGCTCCAGCCACTGCGAGAACAGCTGCGGGATCTCACGATTCGCGTCCGTCCGGGCATGAGCCTGGACGATGTCGTCACCGCGATCGAAAAGTTGATCCGCGACGCGGCCTGGGCCGGCCGGCAGAGTGTCTAGCTTCGGCTAGAACCGCGGGTCTTACTTCTCGCGCGGCTTCAACGCGCCTCTAAGTTTGTCGGCAAGCGAGCCAAACCGCTCCGGAGTCTCGGATTCCGCGCGCTCGGTGTACTCGCGAACGTCGGCCGCTTCCTGCGTCGCGCCGGAAACGCTCTCGGCCTCGTCCATCGCCGCCCCGCGCGAAGAACCCTCGGGCACGAGCGCCACGCCGATCCGCTTCTTCTCCGGATCGACGGTGAGGATCTCGAAGCTTCCCGTCGCGCCGGCTGTGACCGACGCCTTCCATTCGTCGCGGCGGCCCGTCTGCGGGAACGTCGAGGCGTGCGCAAGCGCTTCGACGCCGGGCTCCAGCTCTACGAACGCGCCAAAGTCGGCGAGACGCGTGACGCGAGCGCTGACGACCTGACCGGCCTGATACCTCGACTCGACGTTCGTCCATGGATCCTCGGTCAGTTGCTTCAAGCCAAGCGAGATCTTCTGCTTGTCCGCGTCCACCTGAAGGATCTTCACGGTGATTTCGTCACCGGGTTTGAGCAGCTGCGAGGGATCCTGGACGCGCGACCATCCCATCTCCGAGACGTGCAGCAGCCCCTGCACGCCGCCGCCCAGGTCGACGAACGCGCCGAACTCACGGACCGACGCAACGCGGCCGGTCAGCACGGCGTCGGGGACGATCGCCTCCTTGACCTCTGCCGCCCTCGCACGCTGTTCCTCTTCCAGCAATGCGCGCCGCGAGACGACGAGGTTTCGGCCGCCTTCCTTGTATTCGGTGATGCGGAAGGTGTAGACCTTCCCTTCGTGTGCGGCCGGATCGGTCGCGCGGATGATGTCGATCTGCGAGAACGGGCAGAAGGCACGCAGGCCGGCGATGCGGACTTCGTATCCGCCTTTGACCACCTTCTCGACGCGTCCCTCGACCGGGAGCCCGGTCTGAAAGGCATTCTCGAGCTGCTGTCGGCTGGCTGCCCCGCGCGCGAGTCGCCGCGAGAGCGTTATCCCGCCCGACGTCGAGACGACGACCGCCTGGATCCGGTCGCCGACGGCAACGTCGATGTCGCCGTCCGCATCCTTCAGCTCCTCGAGGTCGATCGTGGCTTCGCCCTTGCCGCCGACATCCACGAAGGCGACCTCGGGACCGATCGCGACGATAGTCCCTTCGATGGTCTGCCCTTGCTCGATGCGCTTGGCCTTGAGCGACGCTTCGAACATCGCCGCGAAATCTTCGCTGTCGTTTTCCATTGTTTCACCGAGGGTCTTCGCCCCTCGGACTCCGTGCACGCTCGCTCGCCGCCGCGCCGGCTCCTTCACTCTGTTCGAAGCGGGCTCTCTCAGAACTTCTGATTATATGAGCGCCGCTCTGGGGTACTCTTTCGGGTATGCAGAGCTTCCGCCATTTCCGCACCGCTTTCCGTTCACGCCTGATTGCGCCGGCCGGACTGATCGTCCTGGCCCTTGCCGCATCGGGCTGCCGTTCCGATTCATCCAGCCAGCCTCAGAACGTCTCCCCCGACACGTGGGCCACGGTCGATGGCCGGACGATCACGCGCGACGAGGTCGAGAAGGCGTTCCGGCGCACACAGGAAGGGACGACGGAGATGTCGCCCGAGGAGGCGATGACGGTCAAGCTCAGCATCCTCAACGAGATGATCCTGCAGGACATCCTGCTGGCCAGGGCGCAGGAGCTGAAGATCGACGTCCCCGCCTCGGAACTCGATGCGGCGTTCAACGAGCGGAAGCAGAACCTGAGCGACGAGCAGTTCCAGGAGGAACTGAAGAAGCGGAGCATTACGGTCGACGACATGCGTGAAGGGCTTCGACGCGAGCTGATCACGCAGAAGCTGCTCGAGCAGGAAGTCACGTCGAAGGTGAACGTCACCGAAGAAGAGATTACGGAGTTCTTCAACCAGAACCGCGAAGAGTTCACCGTCGCGGAAGAGTCCTACCGCCTCGCGCAGATCGTCGTCACGCCGGACCGCGAGCCGCAGCCGACCAACCGCACGGGCAACGACGCTACCAACGCGCAGGAAGCCTCGTTCAAGGTCCGGATGATCATGGAGCGGTTGAAGTCGGGGACGCCGTTCCGCGAGGTCGCGATGGACTACTCGGAGGATCCGGAAACCGCCGCTCGCGGCGGCGATCTCGGGCTGGTCCCGGTCTCAGCACTGCAGAAGGCCCCCAAGCCGCTCAGGGACGCGGTGATCGGCAAAAAGCCCGGAACGGCGAACGTCGCGCAGTCGAACGGCATCTACACGATCGTGGCGGTCATCGCGCACGAACCGCCCGGCGAACGCGACCTCTCCACCCCGGGTGTGCGCGACATCATCACCCAGACGCTCCGGGGCCGGAAGGAGCAGCTGCTCCGCACCGCGTACCTGTCGGCGGCGCGCGGCGAGGCCAACGTCGTGAATCACGCGGCACGCCGGATCGTCGAGGCGCAGGGCAAGGTCTCGTAAGGCGCGGGGGGCGTCGGGGTGCGTCGGGGTGCGTCAGGGTGCGTCAGGGTGCGTCAGGGTGCAGCACCTTGAAGCACCCCGACGCACCCTGAAGCACCTTGAAGCACCCTGCCTTCGCGGACCGCGAGCGGCACGCCATCGCGGTAGACGATCCGGTTGCGGCCCGCGGTGCGGATGCGCTCGCCGGGAGTGACGATCCCGGTGAGGTTCAATGGATCCGCCGCGCTGATGGTGATGAGTTCGCCCGCGGTGTGGAGACGCCGCACCTCGCGCAGCCGCTCGACGGCCTCGGGCAGCGCGAACTGCTCGCCCGACATGCCGGTCACGAAACGTCCGCCGCGGATCTCGCCGCGGGCTTCGAGCGTCCGGTAGACACGCGCGAGTTCCCGCCAGGGCGCGGCGTTCGTCTCGCGCGTCAGCAGGCGTCTGAAGACGACGCCGTAGCGCCGGAGCAGCGCCCATGCCTGGATCCGAACCGCTTCCTCGCGATCGATCGCATCACCATCTCCATCGATCGCGGTCCATCGTCCGGCAAACGAACTCCGGCGATCGTGATGCGCGGCGCGGCCGCGGGCTGCCCACACCAGCGCGCGCAACCCCGAGAAGCCATCCGACGTGACGAGTCCGGATGCCACCAGCGTGCCGATCGCCTGCCGCAGTCCATCGGCATCCAGTCCGCTGCCGGACCTCAGGTCCGCAAAGAAGCAGGCGCCGCGCGTCCTCAACAACGACAGGACCCTCTGCGCGGGTTCGCTGAGCGGCGGCTCCTCCACCTGCCCGCGCAGCGCGCGCCAGGCGGCCGCATGCTCGCGAAGAAAGAGCGCGACCGGCGTGGCCGGCACGAGGCTGGGGATGCCGCCGTCCTCGCGGACGGCCGGCGAGAGGCGCGCCCATGCACCTTCGCCCGACAGGCAGATCATGTCGAGCATGGATGGATCGTAACGATCGAGTCGCGCGGCAAGGACGTGCCGCTCCCACGCGCCGGCGGGAAGCTCGTAACCGTCGAGCGAGGCGACGATCTCGCGCAAGCCGTCCGGCCCGGTCAGACGCGAGGACTGTTCGACGTGCTGCCAGCGGAAGAGGAACCGCATGAAATCAGCCGCCATGACCGGCTCGATCTCGGCGCGCAGGCGGTTCAGCGTGTAGCGGTGAATGCGGGCGAGCAGCGCGCGGTCGCACCACTCCTGGCCCGGTTCTCCTGGCGTGAATCTCCCGCGCAAAACCACACCTTCGGCCTCGAGTTGCAGGAGCGCGGCGTGTGCTTCGCCTTCCGCAACGCCCAGCGAGGCCGCGAGCGACGCCGCCGTCACGGGTCCCGTGATCGTCACGCGTCCACGCAGCAGCTCGACGATCGCGCTGCTTCGGGTCCAGGTCTGTTCGAGGCGGGACGCCGGTGGCTGCAAGGCGGGTTCAACGGAGAAATCCGGACGGATCGCGCGTAGCTCGGGTAATCGTTCGGCCGCGACCGCAGTGCCATCCGCATCGCAACCCGCACGCTTCGCTGCGGCCAGTTCGGCAAGGAACTCGGGAGGAATGTCGCGCAGCTCTTCACGAGTCAGGAAACCCACCGTCATCAGCGCGTCGTGGAGTTCATCCGCATCGCGCGGCTCGGGACGCGCTTCCTCGCGCACGCGTGCGATGGCATCCGCATCGAGCGCGCCGACCTCTCCCATGTCGTGACGTGCGGCTCGCCGCGTCTGCACGGCATGACTCCTCCGCTCCTCGAGCGGGGCATCGTCCAGAAAGGCGTACGGCTTGGCGTTCAGGATCTCGTCGGCGAACACGGACGGTTCGGGCGTATCGCGCGCGACGAGGCGCACTTCGCCCTTGTGGATCCGCTCGAGCACACGACACAGGCCCGGAAAGTCCATCGCCTCTTCGAGACAGTCGCGTACGGCCTGGCTGACGAGCGGATGGTCCGGAATCTGGCGATCGCCGGGGATGTTCTCGAGACAGGCGGCAGCATCCGGGAACACCGCCGCCATCAGGTCGTCGGCGAGCATCCGCTGAATCTGCGGAGGCACCTTGCGGCTGCCGCGCGCGCGCGGCACCGCGAGCGAGATCGTCGTGTTCCATCGCCAGCGCGTCTTGAACACCGGTGCATCGAGAAACGCCTGGACGAGCACGTCCTTCGTCGTGTCGGGATGCAGGTAGCGGAAGACGTCCGTCAGCGGGAACGAGTGCTGCGGACCGAGCGACAGCATCAACGCCTCTTCGGTGGCCGCCGCCTGGAGTTCGAAATTGAACTGGCGGCAGAACCGTTTGCGGAGCGCGAGCCCCCAGGCCTTGTTGATGCGACTCCCGAAGGGCGCGTGCAGGATGAGCTGCATGCCGCCCGACTGATCGAAGAAGCGCTCGAGGACGAGCGTCTCCTGCGACGGAATGACGCCGAGCGTACGGCGTCCATCGGCGAGGTACGCCACGACCTGCTCGGCGGCCCCCGTCTGGATCCCGGCCTCCGCCATCAGCCACGCGATCGTGTTCGCGCCATCGGGATCGTCGTCCAGCCGGCTGCCGACAGCGACGCGAAGGTCGCTCACCGCGCATGACAACTCGTCGCTCCTGGCCGGCGCCTCGCCGAACCAGAACGGAATCGTCGGCGGCTGCCCTTTCGCGTCCGCGACGCGGACGTCGCCGCCCGCCACCTGCAGGATCAGCCAGGAGGCGTTGCCCAGCTGAAAGATGTCCTCCGCGCTGCTCTCGATCGCGAAGTCCTCGTTCAGCGTGCCGATGACCGTTCCGTCAGGATCGAGCACGACCCGGTAGTCGGCGATCTCAGGGATCGCGCCGCCCGAGGTCTGCGCCAGCAGACGCGCGCCGCGGCGCCCCTTCACGGTGCCGGCAATCTCATCCCGGTGCACGAGCGCCGACCGTCGTCCGCGCCGGGTCGTGAATCCTTCGGCCGTCATCTTCAACACGGCATCGAACGTCGCCCGATCGAGCGCCCGATAGGGCCACGCGCGTTTGACGAGCGCGAAGAGATCCTCTTCGGAGTACTCGCAGCAGGCGCACTCGGCGACGATCTGCTGCGCGAGGACGTCGAGGGGCGAATCGTGCGAGACGATCGCGTCGAGATCGCCGGAACGGACGACGCGCAGCAGCGCCACGCATTCGACGAGATCGTCGCGAGAGACGGGGAAGACGCGGCCCTTCGGCAGGCCCGCGATCGTGTGGCCCGAACGGCCGACGCGCTGCAGCAGCGTCGCGATCCGGTGCGGCGAGCCGATCTGGCAGACCAGGTCCACGTGCCCGATATCGATCCCGAGTTCGAGCGAGGCCGTCGCGACCAGGGCTTTCAGGCGTCCGGACTTCAGCCGCTCCTCGGCGTCCAGCCGCTTCTCCCTGGAGAGGCTGCCGTGATGCGCAGTGACGACGTCCTCGCCGAGGCGATCGCTCAAGTGTCTCGCCAGCCGCTCCGCCATGCGTCGCGTATTCACGAAGATCAGGGTCGTCCTGTGCTCCGTGACCAACGCCGCCAGCCGGTCGTAATACTCTTCCCAGACCTCGTTCGACATCACCGCATCGAGGTCCGAGCGCGGGATCTCGACGCCGAGATCCATCTGGCGCCGGTGTCCAGCGTCCACGATCGCGCAGCCCGCGTGGGCGCCGGCAGTGAGGTAGTTCGCGACCTCCTCGATCGGCGTCTGGGTCGCCGAGAGCCCGATTCGCTGAATCGGACGTTCGGCCACCTTCTGCAGCCGCTCGAGCGACAGCGCCAGGTGGGCGCCGCGGCGCGTCCCGATCACGGCGTGGATCTCGTCGACGATCACGGCGCGCACGGACCGCAGCATCTGCCGGCTGCGCTCAGCGATGAGGAGCAGATACAGCGACTCGGGCGTCGTCACCAGGATGTGCGGCGGCGTGCGCACCATCGCCGCGCGCTCACTCTGCGTCGTGTCTCCAGTGCGGACCGCTTTGGTGATTGCGGACGTGCGCAGTCCGGCCTGGTCCGCCAGCCGCGCGATTCCGCTCAGCGGCCTTTCGAGGTTCCTGTGGATGTCGGTACTGAGCGCCTTGAGCGGCGAGACATACACGACCCGCACCTCGTCAGGCAGGGGCGACGTCCGGCTCTCTTCGAGGAGCCCGTTGATGGCG
>DASWVN010000009.1:0-22988 GCA_036401215.1 Vicinamibacterales bacterium
AGGACGATGCGATGGCGGTGATGGATCTGTTGGAGGATGCGGCCCGCGCCCGTCTCGCGCTCGAGCGCCGCCAGGGCCCTGCGCTGGTTGCGAAGGCGAGCGATCGTGCGGCGGCTCAAGCGATCGAGGAACAGGTGATCGCAGCCTGGATCACGTGGTATCGCGAAGCCTTCGACTCCGTGGCGCGCCTTCCGGCATCTCCTGCCACGCCGGCGCTGCTTGCGCGCATCGAAAGGGCCAAAGCAGAACTGCAGTGAACGCCGCCCGCAAATGAGACGCGTCGCAAGTTCGCCGCGATCGTCATCCCTCCTTTGCGCGTGTGGTAGGCTCCCGCCCGATGACATGACCCCGGCTCACGGGTAATTCACGGGTGCGCATACGTTGATCAAGCTGAAACGTTATCGCCGCGCTGTGGCTGCGGCTCTTGCATTCAGTACGAGCGCGTGGATCGCTGCCGTACTGTCGGCGTCGGACGGCATCCAGTCAGCCCGGCAACCGGCCGGCAACCAGGAGGAGCATGCAAGGGGCAAGGCCCTGTATGACTCCGCCTGTCTCAGTTGTCACGGTCCCGGTGGCCGCGGGATGCCGCAGAGCACGCTCGGCTTCGACATCGAAGTTCCCGATTTCACCGACTGCAGTTTTGCCACGCCCGAACCTGATGCGGACTGGGAAGCCGTCATCCTGCACGGCGGTCCGGTGCGAGGCTTCGACCGCCGCATGCCCGCGTTCGCCGGCGGCCTCACCGCCGAAGACGTGGAGGCGATCCTCGGCTACATCCGCACGCTGTGCACCGACGCGAGCTGGCCGGCTGGTGAGCTGAACCTGCCGCGGCCGCTGAGAACGGAGAAGGCCTTCCCCGAGAACGAAGCCGTGCTGACGACCACGTTCGATTCGACCGGCGCAAACCGCATCGGCAACGAGTTCCTCTACGAGCGCCGGTTCGGTTCACGGAATCAGTGGGAAGTCAGCGTGCCGATCGACTTCGCCGGCAACGACGCGCTCGGCTGGCAGCGCGGGCTCGGCGACATCGCGTTCGGGTACAAGCGCGTCCTGATGCACTCGGGATCCCGCGGATCCATTCTCAGCGCCGGCGGGGAGGTCATCTTCCCGACCGGCAAGGAAGATCGCGGCCTGGGCAGTGGGACGACGGTAGTCGAACCGTTCGTCGTCTTCGGGCAGATCCTGCCGAGCGACACGTTCGTGCAGGCGCACGCCGGCGTGGAACTGTCGACGAACACGGACCGCACCGATCATGAAGCTTTCTGGCGCGTCGCCGCTGGCAGGACCTGGGCAGAGAACGAAGGGTTCGGGCGTGCGTGGTCACCGATGATCGAACTGCTCGGCGCGCGGGACTTGACCTCCGGCAGCCAGGTGAACTGGGACCTGGTGCCCCAGATGCAGGTCACACTCAACACCAGACAGCACATCATGTTCAACGCCGGCGTGCAGTTCCCGGTCAACAACCGGAGCGGCCGCGGCAAACGGTTCATCGCCTATCTCTTGTGGGACTGGTGGGACGGCGGGTTCTTCGATGGCTGGTAAGGGAAGCGCGATCGCGAACCGGACCATTGCCTGCGTTGCGGCGGGCTGGGTGCTGTGCGTCGGCAGTGCGTCCTTGCACCTGAAGGCGGACGCCACGCATGTGGACGGCTCACAGGGAATCTCGCAGGTTGCGCCGCCGGCCGGCCTGTTCGATCTCTCGAGCAATTGCATGGCCTGCCATAACACGCTGTCGACGTCGGCGGGGGAGGACATCTCCTTCGGGCCAGCCTGGCGCGCCAGCATGATGGCGAATTCAGCGCGGGATCCATACTGGCACGCCGCGGTCCGGCGCGAGATCATCGATCACCCGAGCGCAGCGGCCGAGATCGAAGACGAGTGCAGCATCTGTCACATGCCGATGGCGCGGACTCAAGCGATGGCGCTCGGCCGCAAGGGAGAGATCTTCGCGCACCTGCCGATCGGAGCCGTGACGACGCCCGAGGCCGCCCTTGCGGCTGACGGGGTCGGGTGCACGATGTGCCATCAGATCACTGCCGAGCGGCTCGGGACCCCGGAGAGCTTCACCGGCGGCTTCGTCATCGATACGCGGCCGAACAGCAACCCCCGTGACATCTTCGGTCCGTTTCCGGTGCAGACCGGCCAGGCCGCTGTCATGCACTCGGCGACCGGGTTTGCGCCCGTCGAGTCGCAGCACATCCGCCAGTCGGAGCTGTGCGCCACGTGTCACACGCTCTACACGCACGCCCGTGGGCCGGCCGGAGAAGTGCTCGAGCGCTTCCCCGAACAGGTGCCGTACCTCGAATGGCGTCACAGCGCCTACGTGAAGGAGCAGAGCTGCCAGTCGTGCCACATGCCGGTCGTGGAAGAACCGACCCGGATGGCATCGGTCCTGGGCGAGCTTCGCGAGGGTGTCGCACGCCACAGCTTCAGAGGCGGCAACTTCTTCATGCTCGGCATGCTCAATCGCTACCGGAACGAACTCGGCGTCCAGGCCACGTCACTGGAGATGGATGCAGCCGTTCGTGAGACTCTGCAGAGCCTCCAGAGCGACTCGGCACGGCTGATCATCGACCGTGCCGACGTATCGAATGGAAGGCTCGACATCGACGTGAGCGTTGCCAACCTGACCGGTCACAAGCTGCCGACCGCCTATCCATCCCGCCGTGCCTGGCTTCACGTGACCGTTCGCGACGCCGCGAAGAACGTGGTGTTCGAGTCGGGTGCGATCACGCCCGAAGGGCGGATCGTCGGCAACGACAATGACGATGACGGAAGCCGGTTCGAACCGCACCACACGGAGATCAGGCGCGGCGAGGACGTGCAGATCTACGAGTCCGTCATGGGGGACCCGGCCGGCAGGGTCACCACCGGCCTGCTGACCGGGACGCAATACCTGAAAGACAACCGCCTCCTGCCGCGCGGGTTCGACAAGGCCACCGCGCATCCCGACATCGCGGTGTACGGGCAGGCGGCGAGGGATCCGGACTTCACGGCCGACGGCGATCGGATCCGCTACAGCGTCGACCTGGCGTCTGCCCGAGGGCCGTTCACCGTCGAAGTGGAACTGCTGTTCCAGCCGATCGCGTTCCGCTGGGCGCACAACCTCGAACCCTATGAGGCTCCTGAAACCGAGCGGTTCCTCGGCTACTACCGTTCCATGGCCTCATCGTCGTGGGCACCGCTCGGTCGCGCCTCAATCACGGTGCGGTAGCGTCGCCAGAACGAATCCGGCCACAGCGGGTAAGCTAGCTGAAGGATGTCTGCTCGCCGATTGATGCGCCAGCCCGGACCCGAGCTGCAGCCTTTCGTCAAGACGCTCTGGGCGATCGATGCGCCCGCGAGCGCCGGACGCGAGCACGTGCTGCCGACGGGAGAGATGCATCTGGTCTTCCGGCTCGGCGGCGGCGATCTTCGGCTCTTCTCTGATGACGGAGGTGCGGACGGACGCCGGGCAGGTGAGGCACTGGTCGGCGGCGCCAGGCCCAGCTACTACGTCCGCGCTGTGACCGGCCCGCAGTGCTCGACGGGTGTGCAACTGCGCCCGGGCGGCGCGGAGGCCCTCTTCGGCATCCCGGCCGCGGAGTTCACCAACCGTCACACCCCGCTGGACGACGTCTGGGGACGGCAGGTCGACACGATCCGCGAGCGGCTCGCCGCGGCGGAGTCCCTCGAAGAGCGCCTGAGCGTGCTCGAGAACATCCTCGCCGCCCGCGTACGCAGGACTCGCGGCATTCATCCCGCTGTCGCTCGTGCCCTCAGACAGTTCAAGGTCACCTCTGACATCTCGCATGTCGTTCGGGACGCCGGTTACAGCCACCGCACGTTGATCTCCGAGTTCCGCCGTTCGGTTGGTCTCGCGCCGAAGGAATATACGCGAGTCCTGCGGTTGCAGCGAGCGCTGCGCGACATGCGGCGCACGGGCTCGCTCGCGGATCTCGCCGCCAGCGCCGGTTACAGCGACCAGGCCCACATGTGCCGGGACTTCCGTGAATTCACCGGCGTCACGCCCGGGCAATACCGGCGCGCCTTGCCGGATGCGCCGCACCACCTGAAGATCACCTGACTTCAAATTCGTTCAAGACCACCGGCGGGCACTGTCGCTATCGTGTGTGCCAGGAGGACGACATGAAGGTTCACGAAATGTTCGCGTACATCTGCGTGCCGGATGCGGCGAAGGCGATCGAGTTCTACACTCGCGTATTCGGCGCGCGTGAGAAGCTCCGCCTCACCGAACCGTCAGGCCGGATCGGCCACTCGGAGCTGGACTTCGGCCCATCCACGCTGATGCTGGCGGACGAATTCCCGGAGTACGGGATCACGGCGCCGAAGCCGGGGAGCGGCGCCTCGGTGACGATCCACCTCCACGTGGACAATGCCGACGAGGTCATCTCCCGGGCCGTCGAGGCGGGAGCAACGCTCGAAATCGCGCCGAAGGACGAGTTCTACGGCGAGCGTTCCGGATGCATTCGCGATCCGTTCGGCCATCGCTGGACCATCGGTCACCAGATCGAGAAGGTGGCGCCGGAAGAAATGCAGCGCCGGTACACCGAGCTATCCAAGTAGGGCGCCCCTTCAAGGGGCGCCTTCAGTGGCACGGCATGAAGCCGTGCCCTACGTGCCTCACGCCTAGGGCGTCCCTCTACGGGGCGCCGCCTCAGGCACGGCATAAAGCCGTGCCCTGCGTACCCCACGCGTAGGGCGCCCCTTTACGGGGCGCCGTCCGGCGTTTCTGCCGTGCTACACTCCACGCGCCAGCAGCCAGGGAGCCTTCCCCCGATGAGACGACTCGCCGCGACTGTCGCGGTCGCAGGAGTGGCCGTGTCCGGCGCAGATGCCCGCCAGGATCCGTCGCAGCCGCGGACGATCTTCCGGTCCTCGGTCGATCTCGTGCACCTGGACGTGTCCGTCCTCGATGCGAACAGGCGTCCCGTCCGTGGCCTCGGGCCGGCCGACTTCATCGTGCTCGAGGACGGCAAGCCGCAGCGGATCGCGGTCTTCAACGCCGTCGACATCCCGGATCCCGAGCCGGATCCCGAAGCCGCAGCCTGGACCAGGACCATCGCTCCGGACGTTCGCACCAACGAAGGCATACAGGAACGCCGGCTGTTTCTCGTCATCGTCGACGACGCCACGTTGCAGTCGGACTTGAATGCGCTGAAGAATCTGAAGGCGATCGGACGGAGGTTCGTCGAACGCCTCGGCCCGTCGGACCTTGCCGCGGTCGTCCTGACCCGCGACAACCGCCAGTCGCAGGACTACACCTCGGATCGATCACGTCTTCTCGGCGCGATCGACCGGGCCGGCATCGGCTTTCGTGACATGGCGCCGCCGGAGATCGGCACCGACGACTACGCGTTCATCTCCTCGCTGAACGTCCTCGACAAGGCGCTGCAGGTGCTGAGCACGCTGCCCGACCGGCGCAAGTCGATCGTCTACATCGGACAGGGTGTGCCGGTGGATTTGGGGCAGCTGACACCCGTCCAGCCGGGCATCACGGCCGGTGGATCGGCTGCGATGCGCTCGTCGATGATGTCGCGCATGAAATCGCAGATGGACAAGGTGTTCGAGCGCGCGGCCAACGCGAACGTGAACATCTACACGCTGGACGTGTGCGGATTGCGGGTGCCGCCCGGACCGTCGCAGTCCGCATTCTCGACCGAGCCGTCGCTGTTCACGACCGCGGGATATCCACGCCCGGTGTGCGCTCCGGGTCTCGAAGTCGAGTACCTGCGGACGATCGCCGGCGCGACCGGAGGGCGCGCGGTCGTCGACACCAACGACTTCGAGCCCGGCGTCGAGAACATCTTCGTCGAGAACGATTCCTACTATCTGCTGGGATACCAGTCGACCCAGCCCGGAGCGGACGGCAAGTTCAGGTCGCTCGAAGTACGTGTCCGCCGTCCTGGCCTGACGGTGCGGACGCGGCGGGGTTACCTCCGCGAGAGTCAGAAGGAACTGGAGAAACGGAAGCGTGCCTCGCATGTGACCACGGCTCTCGCCGGCCTGCTGCCGAAGAGCGATCTCCCGCTGCAGATGGTCGCGATGCCCGTCGCCATACCGGGAAAGAAGGAAGCCGCCGTGGCGATGTCGATCGGCGTCCGCCAGCCGACGCAGAACCCGACTCGGCGGATCGTCGAACGCGTCGACATGCAGGTTTCGGCCTTCAACACCGATGGAAAATCGCTTGGATCGAAGCGGCTGCAAACCGACGTGACGATTCGTGCGGGAGCGACGGGACTCGCCGAGTACGAAGTGCTCACGAGGCTGGATCTGAAGCCGGGCCGGTATCAGATCCGCGTGGCCGGCAACGTTGGCAGCCTGGCGACGAGCGGCAGTCTTTACTACGACGTCGACGTTCCGGATTTCCGATCCGCGGCCTTGTCGCTCTCGGGGCTCGCCCTCGCCGTCGCACCGTCGCTCGTCGCCGGCGGCACGCAGGCGATCCGGGACGTGCTCCCGATCGTGCCGACCGCACAGCGTCAGTTCGGCCCCGCCGACCAGGTCATCGCCTTCGCACGCATCTACCAGGGCGGCCGGCGTCCGCTCGCACCCACCACGATTGCGGTCCGGCTTCGTGACGCGCAGGATGCGGTCGTCTTCCAGCAGTTTCAGGAGATCCCGCCAGGCAAGTTCACATCCGATCGTTCTGCGAACGTCCTCGTCGATGTGCCGGTGGCACGCCTGGCGCCGGGAGAATACCTGTTCACCCTCGAAGTCACATCCGGAACTGCCACGGCCTCGCGTGACAGCCGCTTCCGCGTCAATCGATAACCGCAGCCTCGCGCTCGACCTGATCCACGGCCGAGCTGATCCTCCGGGCCCTCGACTTGAATACGCGCTGGCGGGAGTTGTGTATGAGCAAGCGCGTGCGGTTCGGAGTGTTGGTGTGCCTGGGCATCGCGGGTGCGACGTCCGCGCACGCACAGCCGGCTAGACAGCCGCCAGCGTCGACGGCTGTGGACCTCAGCCTGCAGGAAGCGATCGCTCGAGCCGCGGGCAGGAGCGAAGAGGTCGAACTGGCGCGTGCGGCGGTGGAATCCGCCGAAACGCAGATCACCGCCGCCCGATCGGCGGGTCTGCCGCAACTGAACGCCACGACGTCCTACGCGCGGACGTTCGTGTCGCCGTTTACTCGCGGCCTGGAGTTCCGGCTCCCCGACGAGGACCGGTTCAACCCTGACCCGACCGCGCCGCTCGAAGAGCGCGTCACCTACCTGGAGCAGAACGCCGACAGCGCCGTCCTGACGACGCTCGCCGACATCCTGACGACATCGCTGCAGGGCGTCGGTCTGGGGAGCCCTCACGCATACACCGCAAACCTCAGCGGCTCGCAGGTGCTGTATTCGGGTGGCCGCATCTCTGCCGCGCTCGGGATCGCCACAGCAGCACGCGATGCCGCGCGATTCACGTACGAGGAAGAAGTCGCCGAGGCGGAACTCGCCGTCCGGACTGCCTATTACCGTGCGCTTCTCGCCCGGGAACTGGAGTCGATCGCTCAGGCGGCACTCGTCCAGGCCGAGAGCTTTCTCAACCAGGAGCGGCTCCGGCTGGAGGCAGGATTCGCGTCGGACCTCGACGTGATGCGCGCGGAGGTGGCCCTGGAAAACCTCAGGCCCGAACTCGTCCAGGCTCGCAACGCGCTCGAGTTGGCGATGCTCGATCTGAAACGCCTCGTGAACCTCCCGCTGTCGCAGCCAATACGCTTGACGACGCCGCTCGAGATCCCCACCGGAGCGCCTCCAGTCACCCGGGTGGACATGAACGAACTGCTGGAGAAGCGCGCGGCCCTCCAGGCGGCGCGCCGCCAGGTGGCGGCGGGCGAGTACGGCGTCCGCGCCGCCCGCGCCGAGTATCTGCCAGCGGTCTCACTGCAAGTGGCGTATGGCGGTCAGACGTTCCCGCAGAGCCTGTTCGGATTTGGCGATGCCCGCTGGCAGCCGAACGGCTCCGCGACGGTTGCGGTGCAGATCCCGCTGTTCTCGGGATTTCAGCGGGGCGCGAACGTGGGGCAGGCACGCGTCGAGCTTCGTCGGGCCGAACTCCAGGAAGCGCAGCTGCGCGAGGCGGTCCAGCTGCAATATGAGCAGGCGCTCGGTGAGCGGGAGCGCGCCCGCGCGACGATTTCCGCGCGCCAGCGGACGGTCGATCAGGCCCAGCGCGTCTACGACCTGACGGTGCTGCGCTACGAGCAGGGGCAGGCCACACAACTGGAGATCACCGATGCGCGCCTGGCCCTCCTCGAGGCCCGCACCAACCTGGCGCAGGCGCTCACGGACTTTCACATCGCGGATGCCGGCGTGAACCGGGCGATGGGTGTGACGACGGTCAGCCGATGAGAGCGACAGTATTCGCGCTGCTCGTGTGCATCGGCGCCTGTGGGGGAGAGGGCGGGGACGGCAATCTGCCTCAGGAAGAGGAACAGGTCACCGTCCTCGGCAAGGACGATGTCGTCGAAGCGGCCCTGACCGACGTCGCGGCCGGGGTGGTAGTGACGGGCACGCTCGAACCGTCAGAGATCGTCGATATCAAGGCACAGGTGGCCGGCACGATCCGCGACCTTCGAGCGGACCGCGGCGTTCCGGTCAGTCGCGGGCAGCGGCTCGCGACGATCGATGCGCAGGGCGTGCGCGCACAGGTCGCCGGCGCTGAAGCTGGGGTGGCGGCTGCGCAAACCGCGATCGCCGCGGCTGAAGCGAATCTCGCCACCGCACAGCGTCAGCTCGAAGGCGCGAAGAAGCTCTACGAAGCCGGCGCGATGTCGGAGATCGATTTCAGGAACGCACAGGCGCAGTACGAAGCGGCCGTCGGGCAGCTCGCGGCCGCGAAGGCCCAGACGGCTGCTGCACGTTCCGAGCTGACCGGCGCCCGTGAAACCGCAGGACGCACGACCGTGACGACGCCGATCAGCGGCGTGGTGAGCGCGCGGCCCGTGAGCGAAGGAGAGGCGGTGACGGTAGGGCAGGTGCTGTTCACGGTCGTGAACTCGCAGACACTCGAGCTGGCAGGGCAGGTGCCCGTCCAGCAGGCGGCGCAGATTCGCGTGGGACAGGAAGTGTCGTTCACACTCGACGCCTATCCCGGTCAGGTCTTCACCGGCGCGGTAGCGCGGATCGATCCCGTGGCCGACCCCGCTACTCGTCAGGTCGGCGTCTGGCTCGAGCTGCCGAATCCAGGGGGCAAGCTCGTTGGCGGCCAGTTCGTCACCGGCCGGGTCGTCACCGCCAACGTCCGGAAGGCCATCACCATCCCGCGACTTGCGCTGCGCACCGATGAGAAAGGGCAGTACGTGCTCATCGTCGAGGGGGACCGGATCGCGCGACGCGATGTCACGACGGGTCCGGATACCGGTTCACCCGCCACTGTCGTGATCGAGTCGGGCCTTCGGGCGGGCGACCGCGTGATCGTGACGCCGGGCACGACCCTGACACCCGGCACACGCATTCGGGAAGGGACGCAGTAGTGGCCGGATCCACGCCGCCGCCGCGGAACGACACCGGCGTGCCGCCCGCAACCGGCGGTGGCGGACTGAGCGGTGTCTCGATCCGGCGTCCAGTGTTCACGGCCATGATGATGGTCGCGCTGGTCGTGCTCGGGCTCTTCGGCTTGAACCGCCTCGAGATCGACCAGTTCCCTGAGGTGGACATTCCGGTGGTCGCCGTTCAGACCGTGTACACGGGCGCGAGCCCCGAAACGGTGGAACGCGAGGTCACCAGGCGCCTGGAAGAAGCCTTCAACTCGGTCGAAGGTGTCGACACCATCACGTCGATCTCGCTCGAGGGTGTTTCGCAGGTGATCATCCAGTTCGACCTCGAACGGGACGTGGACCAGGCCGCGCAGGACGTCAGGGCACGGATCGACACCGTTCGACTCGAACTCCCGGACGCCATCGAGAACCCGGTCGTGCAGAAGTTCGATCCGTCCGCACAGCCGATCGTGTCGCTGGCGCTTGCGGCCGAGAAGATTCCGCTGGTTCAGCTGACGTCGCTCGCCGACGAAGGCATTCGGCGACGCCTGGAATCGGTGCCGGGTGTCGGCAGCGTTCAGCTCTCCGGAGGGCTGGAACGCGAGGTCCGCGTGTTCCTGCTGCCGGACCGGCTGCAGGCGCTCGGCGTCGCGGTGACGGAAGTCATCGGCGCGCTGCAGCGGCAGAACCTCGAGGTCCCGGCGGGGCGGATCGAGTCCGGCATTACCGAGCAGCTGGTCCGCGTCACCGGCCGCATCACCGACGTCCGCCAGTTCGCGCGCGTGATCGTCTCCGATCGCGGCGGCGGCAACGTGATCCGGATCGGCGACGTGGCCCGCGTGGAGGATGCGACCGAGGAGGAGCGCTCCCTCGCCATGGTCGATGGCCAGCGCGCCGTCGCCATGGACATCCTCAAGGTGAGCGGAGCGAACACGGTGGCGGTCGCAGACGGCGTGATCGCCGCGGTCACCGAACTCCAGTCGACACTGCCGCAAGGGGCCGCGCTCAGAGTGATCCGCGACAACTCGGTCACGATCCGCCAGTCGGTCAGGTCGGTCCTCGAAGAGCTGATGCTCGGAGCCATCCTGACGGTCCTCGTCGTGATGTTCTTTCTGAACGACTGGAAGGCGACCGCGATCACGTCGCTCGCGCTGCCCGTGTCGGTGATCTCATCGTTCGTCCTCATGAATGCGCTCGGCTTCACGCTGAACGTGCTGACCCTGCTCGCGCTCTCGTTGTCGATCGGGATCCTCATCGACGATGCGATCGTCGTCGTCGAGAACATCGTCCGGCATCGGGAGATGGGGAAGCCGCCGCACCTCGCGGCCGCGCAGGGCACGCAGGAGATCTTTCTCGCCGTCATGGCGACGACGTTGTCGATCGTGGCCGTGTTCGTGCCGGTCGCCTTCATGGGCGGCATCATCGGCCGCTTCTTCTACGAGTTCGGCCTGACGGTCGCGTGGGCCGTTCTGGTGTCGCTCTTCGTCTCGTTCACGTTGACGCCGATGATGTCGGCGCACTGGGGCGTCAGCCCGCACGACCCCGCGCAGCCTGGCGGAGGGCCGGTGACCCGATTCATCTCCGTGTTCAACCGGTGGTTCAATCGGCAGGCCTCACGCTATCGCGGGATCATCGAGTGGGCCCTCGCGCATCGTGTCAGCACGCTCGGCATCGCCGTCGCCGCCCTCATCGGCGCATTTGCGCTGTTTCCGTTCATCGGCGGCGCGTTCATGCCGGAGTCGGACGAGTCCGAATTCACCGTGCAGTTCGAGACACCGGAAGGATCGAGCCTCGCGTATACGCGCGGCAAAGCCGAACAGATCGTGAGCACGCTGCGCGCGCTTCCGGGCGTGGAATATACCTACACCACCATCGGCGCCGGCGTGACCGGCACGGTGACGGACGGCAACGTCTATGTGAATCTCGTCCCGGCAGGTGAGCGTGCCCTGTCGCAAAACCAGTTGATGGAGCTTGCCCGGGAGCGGCTCACGCCAATCGCCGGGACCGAGATCGCCGTGCTGACCGCGTCGACCGTTGGCGGCGCCCAGGCCCCGCTGCAGCTCCAGATTCGCGGTCCCGATGTCGCCGTGTTGCAGAAGCTTTCCGAAGAAGCGCTTCGCATCGTCCGCGACATCCCCGGCGTGGTGGATGTGCAGTCGTCTGTGGGAGCGCCGCAGACCGAATACCGGATCGAGGTCAATCGGGATGTCGCGAACGCTGTGGGCCTCGACATCAGCCAGGTGGCCTCGACGATCCGGCCGGTCTTTGCCGGACAGACGGCCACCACCTGGGAAGATCCCGGCGGCGAGGAACGCGACGTCGTCGTGCAGGTCGCGCCGGAGCAGCGCACGTCGATCGAGAGCCTGCTGCGCCTGCCGCTCGCCACCGGCCGGCGGACGGAAGCGGGCGCCGCTGTGACCGTTCCGCTTGCCGAGATCGCCGAGATCCAGATCGGCGCCGCGCCCGCGCAGATCGACCGCGAGGATCTCGAGCGTCTCGTCACGATCTCGGGCAGCACGGCCGGCGATCTGTCGGTGTCGGAGGCGTCGGCCCTGATCCGCGAGCGTATCGGCGCGATGACCCTTCCGCCCGGGTACACCGCCACGCTCGGCGGAGAAACGGAACAACTGGAGGAGACGACTGGCTATGTTCTCGAAGCGATCCTGCTCGCGGTGATCCTCATCTTCCTGATCCTCGCGTCGCAGTTCGAGTCGGTGTTCCAGCCGATCGCGATCATGCTGTCGCTCCCGCTGTCGCTCATCGGCGTGCTGCTCGCGCTGCTCATCACCGACGACACGCTCAACATGATGTCGATGATCGGCGTCATCATGCTGATGGGGCTGGTCACGAAGAATGCGATCCTGCTCGTGGACAATGCCAACGAACGCCGGGCGGCGGGGAAGGACCGTCACACGGCGCTCGTCGAGGCCGGCGAGGTCCGGCTGCGGCCGATCATGATGACCACGCTGGCGATGATCTTCGGGATGCTTCCGATCGCCCTGGCGCTTGGCGAAGGAGGCGGGTTCCGCGCGCCCATGGCCCGCGCGGTCATTGGCGGACTGATCACGTCCACGCTGCTGACGCTGGTCGTGGTGCCTGTCGCCTACACCTACTTCGACGACCTCAGCGCCTGGATGACGAGACGCCGCACGCGTGCGCCGGAGGTCTCGCCGTCGGTGTCGTAGGGCGGCGTTCTACGCCGGAGGCGGCTGCTCCGGCTCCGGAGGGGGAAGCGGCGTGACCAGCACGCGATCCACCCGGTTGCCGTCCATGTCGACGACCTCGAACCGATATGCTCCGCGCTGGAACGCGTCGCCGGTCCTCGGCACGCGCGAGAGCGCCAGCATCGCCAGGCCGCCGAGCGTGTGATAGTGCTGACGGTCCTCGTCGCTCAGCAGGTTATCGGCGTTCAACGTGCGCAGCACGGTGTCGAGATCCACGCCGCCGTCCATCAGCCAGCTTCCGTCCTCGCGCTGGACGATCATCGGCTCCTCGTCGGTGTCCCCTGGCAGGTCGCCGACGATCGACGAAATCACGTCGGTCAGGCTGACCAGGCCTTCCACGTCGCCGAACTCGTCGACGACGAGGGCGATGGGCATGCTCGTCCGCTTGAACTGCTCGAGTAGCGTCATGAGAGTCGCGGCCTCCGGAACGAAGAGCGCCGGCTCCGCCACGGCGCGAAAGTCGAGCGCGCCGGTGCTCAGCATGTGCTCGAGCACCCTCTTGGACCGCACAAAGCCCACCACGTGCTCGAGGCCGCCTTCGCACACCGGGAGGGCCGCGTGCGGTTGCGACCTGAGCTTCCCGGCGTTGGTGTCCAGTCCGTCCGCGAGGTCGAGATAGATGATGTCGGAGCGCGGTGTGAGTATCGATCCCACGCGGCGCTCGTCGAGGTTGAGGACGTTGGTCACCATCAACTGTTCGCTCGGTTCGAAGACCCCTTCCTCGGTTCCCTGGCGCAGCAGGAGGCGAATCTCGTCGACGGTGACCTGGGGCTCCTTCGAGGGGCGCACGCCGAAGAGGCGCAGGAAGCCGTCGGTCGAGAGGGTGAGGACCTTTACGAGCGGCCGCCCCAGCGCGGCGAGGACGTCCATCGGACGCGCGATGATCGCGGCGATCGCCTCGGGATGCGTCAGCGCCAGGCGTTTGGGGACCAGTTCGCCCAGGATCAACGAGAAGTAGGTGAGTAGCACGACCATGATCGCCCGCGAAAGGGGCTGCGCATAGGGCTCGAGCCCTGGCGTCTCCATGAGCAGCATGCGGATCGGGCTCGCGATCGAGTCTTCGCCGATGGCGCCGTTGAGGATGCCAATGCTGGTGATCCCGACCTGCACGCTCGAGAGGAACCGTGTGGGCTCGGTGGCGAGCGCGATCGCGCGACTGGCGCCGGCGCTGCCGGATTCGGCCATCTGGAGCAGCCGGGCGCGGCGCGAGCTGACGATCGCGATCTCCGACATCGCGAACACGCCGTTGAGCAGAATCAGCACGAGCAGGATCAGCAGGCTGGTGAGCATGGTATGCGCCTGATCGTAGCGTGACTGTGACTTGGATGGTGGGATCTCAGGTGCGGTACGCTGGAGGGTCATGAACGGCGGTCGTCAGCCCCCCAGGATTCCTCCCGAGTTCGAGGACTACCGCGACACGCACTGGCGCCGCGAGGCGACCCGGCAGGTCGAGAGCGTTCACGCGGCCGAACGCTTCGTCGAGGATGTCGGCTTTGCCGCCTGTCTGACCGACGCGCGCCGGCCGGGTCCGTCTCTTTACGTCGCCGTCTGCGGGCGGCGGGACGCGGTGATGCCGCGCGACGTCCAGAAGGATCCGGAAGCGTCGGAGACGTGGCTGCTGAAGGACGAACTCGTCCGGCGGGGCAGGGTCTATTACGGCAAGCTGCCGCGCGGCAAGGCGATGTTCATCGCCCCGCGGATGGTCCCGTACTTTCATGCGGTGTTCGGCGTCCGGAAAGTCGACGAAGGCAGACGCCTGAGCCGCCACGCGCGGGCGATCCTGCGCGTGCTTCGCCGCGAGTGGGAGATGGCCACGTCGGACCTGCGCGACGATGCCCGGATCAAGGACCGCAAGACGTTCAACCGCGCCCTCGACGAACTCCAGGCCGCCATGCTCGTCGTCCCCAGCGCGGTCTACTATCAGCCGAAGTTCACTTACATCTGGACGCTGGCGGTCGGCCGGTTTCCCGACGAGCTTCGCCGCCGGATCTCGCGCGACGCCGCCCTGCGCGAGATCGCGCGGTGCTTTCTCACTGGCGCCGGCTACACCACGCGCGGCGAGCTGGCGCGAGTGACGGGCCTCTCACGTCCCGACGCCGGCCGCGGCAACCGCGCCCTGGTCGCCGAAGGCTACGCACGGATGCACGGCGCGGGGGTGTACGAACTCTCCAACGTCCCGAGCCAAGACGTCGTAGACCTGGACGCTGACCTTGTCGCGCACTCGGAGTAGGGCGCGGCTTTATGCCGCGCCGACGGTCGCATGGCGTAGGGCGCGGCTTTACGCCGCGCCGTCGGTCGCACGGCGTAGGGCGCGGCTTTGCGCCGCGCCGTCGGTCGTACCGCGTAGAGAGCCCGTCGGGTGAGCGAGAAGGGCTTCACGTTGGGACGCCCCAGATTCTTCCCGTTCATCACGTCCTGCCGCCACTGGGGAGTTCGACTCCGTAACGGGAGTTCACCGGATACGCGATCTCGGGGCCACGATCTGGCGGTCCGGATTCCACGGGTCGATGCGGAACGCTGTCGGAGATCCCGACAGCGTTCGCACGACGACGCCTCAGACCTGGACGCCGACCTTGTCGGGCATCACGAAGCGCGCTTCGCGCGCTCGGAGAAGAGGAGCGCGTCGGTGTAGTACGTTGACAGGATCGACGGCTTGTCGGTCAGGAGATCGGGATTCCGTTCTGCGAACTCGGGCCATGTCAGGTGTGCGGCGCCGTCGAGCCGTTCGGCGATCAGCAGCATGTACGCGACGGTGATCGTTTCGTGATACTTGTCGGCCGCCCCCAGGGACGCCGCATACCGTCTCAGGGACACGCTGAACCGGCCGAGCGCCTCGGGCAGGGACGCGTGCCGCAGATACCACCATGCCACCCGCACGTGCGACGCGTGCGTGAACTGCGCGGCTGGCAGCTCGGTGGATTCGAACGCCCGGACCAGGTCCTCGTCAGACATGACGCTTCACTCCTTCGCGGTTGCCGACGCGCCGTACAAAGCAAAAGGGCCACGGTAACGACCGTGGCCCTTTTGAGAACTTTGGTTGCGGGGGCGTGCAACCAGCGGTACTTGCAGCTGTGGAGCGGGGCGGCGTGAGATTGGAACCGCAGAGCCGCCCGCTCGGTTGGGCGTCGTCACTACGAACGGATTGAACGGCTCCTAACGAATTCGACGGACGCACCCTTAACGAGTTGCAGTTCTCGGGGGAGAAGAGCGAGTTCGGCATTTGCGGCCCGAATGACCGCCCTGGCAACGGCCAGCGGCTGAAAACTCAACGCCATAGCCTCCAAGCCGTCCCGGACTACTCGGCCCGCGGTAGTCGTCTTGATGTCCTGCATCGCGACCGTCTTGACCGCTCGCACGAGCGTTGTCGCTGCCGTGTCCACATTCATTGTCGGCGCAGCCAACAACGAAAACACGTCGCGTGCGCTCTGCAGAGGCCTTCCAGGTGCCAGCGCCTCGATCAGCATTTCCGCTGATACTTCGATTACGTAGTAGTGCCGCTCCGCTAGCCACACTAGGAGCTTGTCTCGCTCATGCGACTCAACGATGCTCTCCTCAGCCAGAACCTGGACCAACGACACCGTCGAAAACGAAGACACCCCGAGCCCATTGCCAATCTTGCGCAACCCCAGGTCGTCGGCGTAGAGCACACCTGGCGAAAATAACGCCAGTTCGAGAGCGTCATTCGAGCTGTCCCCTAAGCTGGCCCTTGTCTCACGGTCCTTCGTTCGTGGATCACTGAACGCCTCCAACGGCCGCGGCACGAAATCGACGTTTCTGTGAGCCCAGTCCAGCAGATTCCGAATCGAGTCGCGCTCGGCGACGAGAACAGCGTGGCCTGCCTCTAGCTCTTGGAATGTCAAGCCTCGCTCACTGGCGCCGACAACAGTCCAGCCCTTCTTAACGCGATCTTCGGACTCGGCGAGCTCCTCCTCCAGTTCTTGTCGCAAAGACGTGGGTGCAAGACACTGCCGCTTCTGCGTCAGCAAGGGGAGAACCTCAAGGGTCTGCGCAGTGTGTAGGGCTGACCTGGTGAGAATCGTCGGGAGTTGAGAGCGCGCGGCAGTCCGTGAAGCCAGCCGCCCTTCGTCATGGAATTCCACATAGAACGGTCGTCCGGCACTGGGACGCGACAGCTCCGTAATGAGTGCCGGCACTGACACCCCGGCAAGCTCCGCGACTGGCGCGAGCGGAAGGCATTGGTCCTGATAGAGCTTCAACAATTCGCTTTGGCGCACTCCTCGTCCATGCGTCGAAGCAATAAGAGGTTGGAAGTCCGCAAGGCTCGGCTTCTCCGCGTCAAAGTGGAAGCCCTTGGCAAAGAACGGCTCACTAGGAAATCGAGCGCCGTAGTTCCCGACGATGTCGTTGACCAAGTACTTCACTGCGGACTGGACCTGCTCGACGCGCCACCTCCTTTCGAAGAACGCTCCTTTGTCCTGCGTGAACACATCGCCGACCCGGAGATCCATCAATGCCGCCTTCCGCGCCTCCTCCACTGTGATCTCATTGGGAAGCTTCGACGCTGCCGGATCCGCAAATATCACGTACTCAAGCGTCTTCTGATCTTGGTCTCTGAGCAGAACGTGAGTGTCTGGCCTCACACGGTCCACTTCAACCGGCGTGGAGTTCGACAGGAATACTATCGACGCGAATGCTCGATTCAACTCCGCGTCATGAGGCTGATCCCTGAACGCTCGCATGCCAAGCTTAATCGCTGTGCCTGTATCGCCGAGCTTCGACAGAATCTGAGCAAGGAACATTCTTTCCCGCGGCGTCAGTTCCGAGTCCGAGACGAGAGCGCGGGCGTGAAATCGAGCCCGCTCGTGATCGCCAAGCTCTAAGAGGGTTTTCGCAAGCGTCAGACGTCCGTCCGCGGTTGTGACCCCACGGCTAAACAATTCTTCAAGGTGCGCAGCACCGGTCTTCGGATCGTTGCGCCGCAGCGCAATCTGCGCTGCAAACGCCACGGCCCAGTGAGGCATGGGACCGTTGGTAGCGAGAGCATCGAGGTTCTTGTGCGCGTCGAGCAACCGATCCGACAGAATCAACGCCTGCACGAGCAATCTGACCGCTGGCTCCGGAAGGGGCCCGGCCTCTTGGAGGACCTGAACCGCTGCGTCGGATTTCCTTGCTCGCAACAAATTCGAACCGAGCTCGACTAGAAGGTCGGTTCGGTGGGCGGGATCCACGTCAATGGCTCGGCGGTACTGCTTTTCCGCCTCCTCGAAGTCCTCTTCAAGCGCGGCGATTCGAGCAGTCGTCACCATGTAGTGCGGTGAGTGGGCTTGTCCCTTCGACGACATTTCGCCGACCAATTTCTTCGCGAGCTGGACATCGCGGAGATGTAGTGCGGCTTCAGCGGCTGCTGACCTGAGTGCATCTGGCTGATGAAAAGTCGGAATCGCCTGCAAAACGGCGTCGAGGTCACTTCGCGCTCTCTCCTGTTGTCTTTGTCCCGCGAGCAGGCTGGCACGCATTGCGCGCAGCAACGGGTTGTTGTCGACGACCGGTCCAACCAGGATCTCAAGTGCCCCGGCTTCGTCGCCAGCCTGAATCCGCGCCTGGACAGCTTCGTTCAGAGCACGCTCATCATCCGGACGAATCGAATGGGCCCGCTCGCTGTCTTCCTGGGCGCCAGCGATGTTGCCAAGGATACGGCGGGCCAAACTTCGGCTCACAAGTGCTCGTTGGGTTCGCGATGTTGAGAGGCTTGCTTCGCTATCCAAGATCTCAGTGCAGAGTCGCTCGACCTCCCGGGAGTTCGTCTGGCGCTCCGCGACTCCGGCTGTTTCGATATCGGCGAACAGAGCTTCTACGCGGAGCAGCAGCACAAGGGCAGACCTGTCGCCTTCTCTGATTAGAGAGGCGCTGACATCGAGGGCCTGAGACACCTCGCCATGAAAGAGATGCACTCGAACAAGGTCGGTCCGAAATTCGCGCGTTGAGCCGACATCAGGGGGCACGTTCACCCGTGTCTGCCCGGGCTCTAGAGACAACTGAAAACGCATCAGCCACGCGGACGCCGACTGCGGATGCTTTGCGATGGCTCGATCAGCCGTCGCGATAGCCGCATCAATGTCGCCGCTGAGCCCTTGCGCGTTGGCCAGATTGACCAGCGCGTGAATCCCGTCTGGGTCGTGATCGAGGGCTCTTTGAGCCGACAGCAGCGCATCGCCATACCGACCCAGCTGCAGGAATGCTGAGGCCCGGTGCTGATTGATCCTGTAGAGAACCTGGCCGTCCCAAACGCCACTCTTCGTGAAGTCAGACTCGATTTCTCTCAGCATCGAGAGCGCGAGAGCAGGTTCATCGTCCGCCAACAACTTCTTCGTGTAGCGAAGGTCCTCGTGCCACTTTCTCGTCTGACGAGGTGGCTGGATCGAGATGCCTGCCTTCGCCAGAACATCGCGTAACGCTTGCTTATCGCGACGGCTCCTCTCCGCGCACATCAGCGCGGCCTCTTTCTCCAGCAGCGACCAAGCTGCCGTGGCCTGCGAGTCGTTACCGATACTGTCGGTTAGGATCTCCAGTGCTCTGCTCGCTCCGGCATCGGAGTGTCTACCGAGATCGAGCGTCACGATGTGCGTTCGTCTCGCGACATCGTCCGCTCTGGGCCCGAGATCGGACAGAATGTTCCGTGTCAACTCCTTCAGGCTGTCGTTCCGACCGGATCGAAGGCGATCTAGGTCCCGCCACAAGTCATTTCGAATGGTCGGGCTGGAGGTCGAATCCACGACGAGCAGAACGCCCATGCCATCGGCCGGTATTGAGGCATCACGAATTGCCTCAAACGCCTCGACGCATTTCTGCGGCTTTAACCCGTGTTTGGCTTGGAGCTCGACGGGCGCGGCTCCCGTGCGAAACTCAATACGGGCGTCGTCTCCGGGGCCCTTGACTTCACCCGACGCTGCGGAGGGTACGTCGTCGGCGAGCCCGCCCCACCGAAGCTTTGTTTCTGTGAGAACGTGGACGAAGACGTACGCGATGACGCTCGCTTGATAGTTGGTACCCGCAAACGTCGCGTCACCGCCCATGCCGTCCTCCGTAAAGCACCATCACGCCTCGGGTAGGGCCGCGAGTTGAACGGAGTTCTGCGCTTGCCTCAATGGGAACTGCGTTACGGCGCGACGACACCACTGGAGCCAAGGGGACCGCAGACGCATGACTCAACTGTCGCGTCTCCTTGAACCCCGGTCGTGAACTTCGTCACGACAGGCCGGAGGCGTCCACTGGAGGTCAAGGCCCCTGCGGAGTCGTGTGAGCGCTCGTCGCCGCGCGGTTTCGAATCTCCTGAGCCTTCGAGGAGGGTTCTTGGGCTTCTGCGTCATGGGAGTTCGATCAAGCTGCAACGACGCTGATCCGACCACTCTTCCGGGAGCGGGGCTTTCGGCGAATCACGATTTCGACGTCCTGGTCGAGCGCGGTGAGCAGGTTCATCAAACGTTCGACGGAGAAACCCGCTAGCTTGTAGTGACGAAGTGCGGAGATCTTCGGCTGCGTGACTCCCAGCACCTTGGCTGCGTCCGCCTGCGAAAGCGCGCGTTCTTCGAGCACCTGGTTAAGGGCATAGGCCAGGCGCAGCTTGGCCTGACGTTCGGCAGCGTCCGGAAACCCCAGATCAGCAAACACGTTTCCGGTGCCGCGGGTGACGGGCTCCTTCCGTTCAGCGTTTTGCCTTGCCATAGTGATCCTCGTAATCTTTCGCGGCGGTTTTCAGGCGTTCGGCGACGAGATCGACATCCCTCTTGGCCGTTCGGATGCCTGAAGGCGACTTCTTCTGGAACGCGTGGAGGACGTACACCGCCTTCTCAAACCGCACTGTGTACACGGCCCGATACGCGTTGCCGTCGTGTGACTCGACGATCTCCAGCACCCCCGGACCGAGTCCCTTCCACGGCTTCGCTGTTGGCGAGGTACCTCCGAACTGCGCGATGCCGAGGGCGTTGCCCATGTCCTCCTTGACCGCCGTGGGAAAGCTCAGGAAATCGCGCTTGGACGATCCCACCCAATGCAACGGTTTCTCGTCGGCCGCCAGGACACGTCGCACCTGGACGATTATCCCAGTTCTGGGATACTCCTGCAACCGTGCACGTGCGCGTGCCAACTCTTCACAGCGATTTCGAATCTGTGATCGTCGTCCGGATTTGCGGGGACATCGATCTCGCGCGATAATGCTTGGGCTGGTCGCTTTCCAAGGACCAGCGTCACTTCAACTCGACGCAACAGCGGAGGAGACCATGTCCCCTATTGCACGCCGCCCGATGCCGTCGAGCCTGCTCGCCGCCGCGTAAGCAATCCGGCCGGCCGGGCCGGCTCCCATCGCATTCAACAACAACCAAGTTGACGGCCACAGCGTACGTGTCTGCGTACGGGCCGGGTGCGCGTGCTTGCGCAGCAGGGGAGCTTTGTCTTGAAACACCGCAATCGTCGCCCGAAAGGGTCAGCAGATTTCGTCGATCCAGAATTCGCCCAGGCGTTGGGCGGAGGTACATCCGAACGTTTGTCGTCAGGAAGGCAGGCGGACCGCAAGGCGCGGCAGTTCTGCCGACAGGTACAGCGCGCGCTGAATCTCGCGCTGGCAGATCGGCACAGCGACGACGGCTTGAACGATCTATTCGTCGAGGACGTTTCGCCGGCGCCGGACTGCGGGCACCTGCTGGTGCACGTGGTCATCCCGACCGAACGCCCGGTGACGGAGGCGCTCAGCGCGCTCCGTCGGGATGCTCCACGCCTCCGTTCGGAGGTCGCCATGGCGATCACTCGGAAGCGTGCGCCGGAACTGTCGTTCGTGCCGGCCTTTCCGGGTGGAGGTGAGGATGAGTGAGCCGTCACTCGCTCCAATCCGAACCTGGCTGGCCGAGCCTATGACCCACGACGTGTCGGAGGCGATCGAGCGCCTCCGACGCGCGCCGGACGTCCAGCAGATAGCCGTTATGCCCGACGTGCATCTTGCTGCGGATGTCTGCGTCGGCGTGGTTCTTGCGACGTCCCAGCTAATCTATCCGCAGGCCGTAGGCGGCGACATCGGGTGCGGCATGCTGGCGGTTGGCTTCGACGTTGAAGCGACCGCGCTGCACGATCCTGGGATAGCTGGCCGAGTCCTCGCTGGACTCGGCCGCGCCGTGCCCGCGCGTCGCCGCAATCGGCGCGAGGCGATCGCGGCTCCGGCGGAGGTCATGAACGCGCAACTGAGTCATCCCAGGTTGGAGGGAATACGCCGCAACGAAGGACTGATCGAGTTCGCGACACTCGGTAGCGGGAACCACTTCATCGAACTACAGAGTGATGAGGACGGTCGCCTGTGGCTGATGGTCCACAGTGGATCCCGAGGCATCGGCCCGGCGATTCGCGATCACCACCTGGCTCAGGGTGAAGACGTCGGCGGAGGCCTGCGGGCACTGGATGCCACTGGCAACCAAGGGGCCAGGTATCTCAGCGATGCCGCCTGGGCACAACGCTTCGCCGACGCAAGCCGAAGGGCAATGGCCGAACAAGTGGGTACGGTCATTGAGGCCGTCGTTGGTGCGCGCCTCTGCTGGGAAACGGTCATCACGACCGATCACAATCACGTTTCGCTCGAACGCCATGAAGAGCGTAAGTCTTGGGTCCATCGGAAGGGCGCGATGCCGGCCGGGCTTGGGCAAGGCGGAGTGCTGCCAGGATCGATGGGAAGCTCCAGCTTCCATGTGGAGGGACGAGGGCACGAAGCGGCGCTGTGCTCGAGTGCGCACGGTGCAGGCCGCGCGGTAAGCCGAGCGGCTGCGAGGGCCAAGGTGACGGACCGAGAGTTCCGCCGACAGATGCAGGGCGTGTGGTACGACTACCGCCTCTCGGACAAACTGCGCGACGAAGCTCCCGCTGCGTACAAAGACATCAAAGCGGTGCTTCGAGCGCAGCGAGATCTCGTAAAGGTGACGCGTGTGCTTCGGCCAGTGCTGAACTACAAAGGGACGTGAACCTCAGTCGACAATGAGCCAACGTGATACATCCGCGAAGACGTGGGTACGCCTTCAAGACGGGTCTCTCGACGCGAGATCTTGCGCCCCTGGAGGCTGCGAGAATAGACGAAAGCGAAGAAAAGGAGGGGGGAACACAGACCCGGGAGCAGTGGTCCCCCTTGCTCGTGCGCGGTTCGCTGATCAACAAGCTGCGAGAGGAACGTGATTGCGTTAGTGGGTGAAGTGGCGATGTTCCTTGCGATCATCAACTTCACCACGGTCAGTCGGGCGGCGCTCTTTGCCGCCCGTGTCGCAGTCGGCGCGGCTGTCAGGAGCGGTGACGGAGCCATCTGGGGCGTG
>DASWVN010000010.1:0-31821 GCA_036401215.1 Vicinamibacterales bacterium
CACTCATAGCTGAGGACGCACCCCGGACCGCGGACCCCGGACCCCGGACCGCGGACCCCGGATCCCGGACCGCGGACCCCGGATCCCGGACCCCGGACCCCGGACCCCGGACCGCGGACCGCGGACCGCGCACCGCGGACCCCGCACCCCGGACCCCGGACCCCGCACCCCGGACCGCGGACCGCGGACCGCGCACCGCGGACAGCGAAGAGCCCGCAGTCGTCGATGGCACCCTCCGCGCTCCCTGGAAGTGGGAAACCCTCATCGTCGAATCCGCCGTGATCGGCGGCGATCCGCAGCGCTGGCACCGCCGCCTCGACGGCCTGGATCGCGAGTACGCGGTCAAGATCGCCGCCGAGGCGAAAGAGGATCCGGGCAGCCCGCGCGTCGAGCGGCTGAAGAAGGACCGTCAGAACCTCCTGCACCTGCGCCGGTTCGCGCTGCCCGTCATCGACGAACTCGCGTCCTGGCCCGCGCAGGCGAGCTGGGGGGAGTGGCTGGATCGTTTCACCGCGCTCGCGCCGCGGATCCTGCGCTACCCGGAACGCGTGCTGCGCGCGCTCGCCGAGCTGCGTCCGATGAGCGAGATCGGTCCGGTCTCGCTCGAGGAGGCGCGCGACGTCGTCGCCGAACGGCTGCTGCAACTCGAGAGGGAGCCTCCGAAGTCGCGCTACGGCCGTGTGTTCGTCGGCAGTCCGCAGCAGGCGCGCGGACGCACGTTCAGGATCGTCTTCGTGCCCGGACTCGCGGAGCGCATGTTCCCGCAGAAGCCGCACGAAGATCCGATGATGCTCGACGAAGAGCTGCGGCGTCCGCTGAGTGCCGGGCTGGTGGAGCAGGAGGACCGCGCCCGCGCCGAGCGTCTGCTGCTGCGGCTCGCGGTTGGCTGCGCGACCGAACGCTTGTGGTTGTCATATCCGCGGATCGACGTCGCGGAGTCGCGGCCGCGCGTGCCGTCGTTCTACGCGCTCGACGTCATGCGCGCGATCACCGGGCGGATCCCGGACCACGAGGCGCTCCAGGAAAGCGCCGCCGCGCACGGAGGCGCAAGCCTCGCGTGGCCGTCGCCGGCGGATCCGAAGAGCGCCATCGACGATCTCGAGCACGACCTGGCCGTCCTTCGCGAATTGCTCCAGGCCGAGAGCACGCAGGTGCGCGGGCATGCGCACTATCTCCTGCGGCTGAACGCGAATCTTCGTCGATCGGTCAGCGCCCGCTGGGCACGGGCACGGTCTCAGTGGACACCGTTCGATGGCATCACCCGGTTGAACAGCCTCACGCAACCGATGCTCGACTCCCAGCGGTTGCACGCGCGCGCGTATTCGCTGTCGGCGCTTCAGAAGTTCGCCGCGTGTCCGTATCAGTTCCTGCTGTCGGCCGTCTACCGGCTCGAACCGGCCGAAGAACCCGAGCCGCTCCAGAAGCTCGACCCGCTCACGCGCGGCGCGCTGTTCCACGAAGTGCAGGCGGAATTCTTTCGCGCCTTGAAAGCCGCGGGGCGTCTGCCCGTGACAGAGGCGACGCTTCCGGCCGTCCTCACGACGCTCGATGGGATCGTCGCCGCCGTGGCGACGAAGTGGAAGGAGCAGCTCGCGCCCGCGATCGACCGCGTCTGGAACGACGAGATCGCCGACATCACGAAGGACCTGCGCGTCTGGGCGCGCCGGCTGCCGGACGGCGGCGACTGGGTCCCGTCCTACTTCGAGTTCAGCTTCGGGCTCCCCGCCGATCTTGCGAGCGAGGGGCGCGATCCGGCCAGCCTCGCGGATCCGGTGCTCGTCGACGGACGCTTCAAGCTGCGCGGCTCTGTCGACCTGATCGAACGCAAGGCCGACGGCAGCCTGCTCCGCGTCACCGATCACAAGACCGGCAAAAATCGCACGACCTGGAAGACCGTTCTCGGAGGCGGCGCGATCCTTCAGCCGGTCCTTTACAGCCTCGCGGTCGAGGAGGCGTTGAGCAGGCCGGTCTCCTCGGGTCGATTGTTCTACTGCACCGCGGCCGGCGGCTTCACCGATCACGAGATCCCGATCAACGACGCGAACCGTCGCGCCGGTCTCGAGGCGCTGGAGATCATCGATCGCGCGATAGAGGTTGGATTTCTTCCCGCGGCGCCGAACAAGCGCGCGTGCGAATGGTGTGATTTTCGGACGGTCTGCGGACCGCATCAGGAACGGCGCGTCGCGCAGAAGCCTCCGGAAAAGCTTGGGGATCTCGCGGCGCTCCGGGAAAAGCCGTAGTCCGCGGCGCGCGCGCCGTGCTGGGTGCTGGGTGCTGAGTGCTGGTGCCCGGGGGTGCTGGGTGCTGGTGCGGTGCTGGTGCTGGAATGGGTGAACGATTGACACGGTTGGCAGACAGCGACGCGCGAGAGGCGATCGTTACGGACCTGGATTCGACGCTGGTGGTGGAAGCCGCGGCGGGGACGGGGAAGACGACCGAGCTGGTGAAGCGCATCCTGCGGATCCTTTCCACGGGGCGCGCGTCGGTTGGTTCGATCGTGGCGGTGACGTTCACCGAGAAGGCGGCCGGGGAACTGAAGCTGCGGTTGCGCGAAGCGCTCGAGAAGGAGCGGACGGCGTCTGCGGACGAGGAGGTCCGCGGACGGCTCGGCGAGGCACTCGCGAGACTCGAGGAAGCGCACGTGAGCACGATCCACGGCTTCTGCGCGGAGCTGCTGCGCGAGCGTCCGGTCGAAGCCCACGTCGATCCGCTGTTCGCCGTGCTCACCGAAGCCCAGGCGGAGCGGACGTTCGGCGAGGCCTTCGGCACCTGGATCCAGTCGCAGCTGGCGGATCCGCCCGAAGGGATCCGCCGCGCGCTGCGGCGATCCGTCTGGGCCGGCTTTGGCGGCGCACCGCGCGAAGATGGTCCGATCGACCGCTTGCGCCGTGCCGCCTGGGAACTGACGCAGTGGCGTGACTTCCCGGCAGCCTGGACCCGTCGTCCGTTCGACCGCGAGGGTGACATCGACCGGCTCGTCGCCGAACTGCACGAGTTCGCGAAGCTGACCGCCAGGCCGTCCTACAACCGCGACAACCTGTACATGGATACCGCCGCCGCGCGTCATCTGAGCCAGGAGATCGCGCTGCACCAGTCGTTCAATCACGTCGACTACGACGGCTGGGAGGCGCGTCTGGTGGATCTCTCGCGGGATCGCAACTTCTCGCGCGCGCGCCACGGACGTGGACCCGGTTACGGCGCCGGCATCACACGCGCGGCTGTCGTCCAGGCGATGGAAACGCTGCGCGCGCACCTCGACCAGTTCCGCATGGATGCGGACGCGGATCTCGCAGCCGCGCTCCAGCAGGAGCTGGCCGGCGCGATCGCGCTGTACGAAGACTTGAAGATGCGGGCCGGGGCCCTCGACTTCCTCGACCTGTTGCTGAAGGCGCGTGATCTCGTCAAAGAGGACGCGACCGTGCGGCGCGGTTTCCAGAAGCGGTTCTCGCACATCTTCGTGGACGAGTTCCAGGACACCGATCCGCTCCAGGCCGAGTTGCTCCTGCTGCTCGCGGCATCCGATCCAGCCGCGACCGACTGGCGCACCGTCACACCCGCCCCGGGCCGGCTGTTCATCGTCGGCGATCCCAAGCAGTCGATCTATCGGTTCCGCCGTGCCGACGTCGGCATCTACCGCGAAGTGTGCCGGCGTCTCGAAGCCTGCGGCGCGCGGCTCGTGAAGTTGACGACGAGCTTCCGCAGCGTCGAGGGGATCCAGGCCTGCGTGAACGCGGCGTTCGCGCCGATCATGACCGGCGACGAGTTCACGCTCCAGGCGGACTACGTTCCGCTGTCGCGGTTCCGCTCCGACCTGAAGAACCAGCCCACCGTCGTCGCGCTGCCCGTTCCACGGCCCTACGGCATGCGGAACGTGTCCGCCGTGGCGATCGAACAGTCGCTGCCCGACGCGACGGGCGCCTACATCGACTGGCTGTTGAACGAGAGCGGCTGGAAGGTGACCGAGCGCACCGGCGACCAGCCGGTCCCGATTGCCGCGCGGCACATCTGCATCCTCTTCCGGCGCTTCATCAGCTTCGGCGATGACGTGACGATGCCGTACGTGCAGGCGCTCGAGGCGCGCGGGGTCAAGCACGTGCTCGTCGGCGGCAAGACGTTCCACGACCGCGAGGAGGTCGAGACGATCCGGGCGGCGCTCGCCGCGGTGGAGTGGCCAGACGACGAGCTGTCGGTGTTTGCGACGCTGCGCGGAGCGTTCTTCGCGATCGGCGACGAGGAGCTGCTCGACTGGAAGCGGCGCTTCCGGATCTTCCATCCGTTCCGAATCCCATCCAGCGGCGAGATCCCCGAACATCTGCGGCCGATCGTCGACGCGTTGGAGCTGCTGAAGACGCTTCACCGCCGGCGCAACTACATCCCGGTGGCCGATACGATTCACCGGCTGCTCGATGCCACACGTGCGCACGTCGGGCTGGTGCTGCGTCCGGCGGGCGAGCAGGCGCTCGCCAACGTGCTGCACGTCGCGGAGCTGGCGCGTCAGTACGAGGCGTCGGGCGGAATTTCGTTCCGCGGGTTCGTGGACGAACTGCGCATCGCGGCCGAGACCGCGCAGGCTGCGGAAGCGCCGATCCTCGAGGAGGGGAGCGACGGCGTCCGCATGATGACCGTGCACAAGGCGAAGGGGCTGGAGTTCCCGGTCGTGATCCTCGCGGATCTCACCTGCAAGCTGTCGCGGGCGGAGGCCGGCCGGTGGATCGACCCGGACGCGAAGCTGTGCGCGCTGAAGATCGGCGGCTGGGCGCCGGTCGACCTGCTGCTGCACGACGCCGAGGAGTCGGCGCGCGACAAGGCGGAGTCCGAGCGCCTCGCGTACGTCGCCGCTACCCGCGCACGCGACCTGCTCGTCGTGCCGGCCATCGGCGACGGCCCGTACGAAGGCGGCTGGCTCGATCCGCTGACCTCGGCGATCTATCCGCCCGAATCGCAGCGCCGCACGCCCGCGAAGGCGGTGGGCTGCCCGCCGTTCAAGTCGAAGGACTCCGTCCTCAATCGCCCCGACGGTGACCCGGCGCACCCGACCACCGTCGCGCCGGGGGAGCACGTCTTCCGGACCGCGGACCGCGGACCGCGGACCGCGCACCGCGTCGTCTGGTGGGACCCCTCGCTGCTTCACCTGAACGCGGTGTCCTCTTTCGGTCTGCGCCGCGACGATCTGATCGTGAAGGACGGCGACATGTTCGCCGTCGAGGACCGGCTCGCCGAGTACGAGGAGTGGCGCGCGGAGCGTGAGCAGACGATCGACGCGGGCAAGCGCGAAGCCATGCGCGTGCTGACCGCGACCGCGTGGGCGGCCGACGCTGCCAGGGACGGCGTCGACGAGGCGATCGCCGCGTCGGCAGAGATCGAGGTCGTGCAGATCGCCGGCGCCGGCGGCCGTCCGAAGGGACCGCGCTTCGGAACGCTCGTCCACGCCGTCCTCGCGATCGTGCCGCTCGATGCGGATGCGGACGTGATCCGCCGCGCCGCGGAGGTGCAGGGACGGTTGCTCGATGCGAAGCCGGAGGAAGTCGTCGCTGCCGCATCGGTCGTCGAAGCCGTCCTCCGGCACGACCTGATGGCGCGCGTGCGTGCCGCCTCGCGCGTCCGCCGCGAGACGCCGGTCACCTGGACGCAGAAGGACGGCACGCTGATCGAAGGCGTCCTCGACCTCGCGTTCGACGAAGGAGAGGAGACGACGGTCGTCGACTTCAAGACCGACCACGAGCTCGCGGCCGGCGAAGCGCGCTACCGCGCGCAGTTGCAGAAGTACGTCGACGCAGTTTCGCTCGCCACCAGTCGCACCGCCCGCGGCGTCCTGTTCAAGGTGTAAGGCGCCCCGTAAAGGGGCGCCCTACTATCACCCGCCGAGCCGCGGCGGAGAAAAGGGGACAGTCACCTTTACGCTAAGTTGTTGATTCTGCTGGGGAAGTGGGGGCACCCGCGGGTCAGGGTAAGAGGCAGAGCCCGTGAGGTCCGGCACAAAGTCCACCACCACGAGCGCGGCATTCGTCATCCGTTAGGGACGGACCCCGCGCGTGATCACCACCCGCCGAGCATGTGAAGTGTGCGGTCGGTGCGGCGGTTGGCCAGCCAGCTGGCCGTGCCCGCCGCCGCGAGGCCTCCGAGCGTGTACCACGCCACCGTCATGATCTTGTTCGAGAGCCGTTCGCTGTGCGGCGGATCGCCGAGGCCCAGGCGCGGCGGCAGCACCAGGGCGCCGATCCCGGCAAGAATACCCATCACGGTGCCGCGCGTGTAGTTCGTCGCCAGTGAGTAGTACGCGGTGTTGCTGATGAGATCCCCGACGAGCGTGGCGCGGTACAGCCCTCGAGACGCCTGCGGGGCCTCGCCTCCCGCCGCGTTGATGCCACGGGCCAGGGCGCGCATGCCGACCACATCCATTCGCGGCGCGCTGTCGGTCACCGCGCGCGCGACCTGGTGGACCGCGGTGAGCGCGGTCGCGCCGGCCATCCCCGAGAGTAAGGAGTCGCTGAGCCGAGTTCCTGAGTTCATGCCGGGTGACCTAGCAACTGGAGTGCCTGGACGCGTGAAACGAGGCGGGGCAGAATAGTTCTCCTTCTGGAGGATGAGGTGATGCGTGTTCGTTCAGGGCTGTCGTGCCTGCTGACGCTCGTTTTCGTGTTGCACGCTGCGCCGGACGCGCAGCAGTCTCCGGCGCCGTATGCGTCCACGTATCGGCCGTTCCCCTCGCGCACCACGATCATCCGCAATGCGACGATCCTGACCGCTGCCGGTCCGATGATCGAACGCGGGTCGGTCCTGATCCAGGACGGCAGGGTCGCGGCCGTCGGCCAGAACGTCGAGGCGCCCGGCGATGCGGTCGTGATCGACGCGACCGGTAAGTGGGTGACGCCCGGGATCATCGACACGCATTCTCATCTGGGCGTCTATCCCGCGCCGGGGATCGAATCGACCTCCGACGGCAACGAGATGACGAATCCGAATACGGCGGAGGTATGGGCCGAGCACTCGCTGTGGCCGCAGGATCCGCAGTTCGAACTCGCGCTCGCCGGCGGCGTGACCGCGATGCAGTTGTTGCCCGGGTCCGCCAACCTGTTCGGCGGCCGCGGCGTCACGGTGAAGAACGTCCGCTCACGGACGGCGGCAGGGATGAAGTTCCCCGGCGCGCCGCATGGGCTGAAGATGGCGTGCGGGGAGAATCCCAAGCGCGTCTATGGCTCGCGAAACCAGACGCCGGCGACCGCGATGGGGAACATGGCCGGATACCGGAAGGCCTGGATCGCGGCGACCAAGTACCGCAACGACTGGAAGAAGTGGCGCGACGAGGGCTCGGATCCCGCCAAGCGTCCCGAGCGGAACCTGCAGAACGAAACGCTCGCGGGTGTGCTCGACGGCGAGATCCTCGTCCACAATCACTGCTATCGCGGCGACGAGATGGCGGAGATGATCGAACTCTCGAAGGAGTTCGGCTACAGGATCACCTCGTTCCATCACGCCGTGGAGGCCTACAAGGTCCGCGACCTGCTGGCGCAGAACGACATCTGCGCGAGCATGTGGGCCGACTGGTGGGGCTTCAAGCTCGAGGCCTACGACGGGATCAAGGAGAACATCGCGCTCGTGGATGCGGCGAAGGCGTGCGCGATCGTCCACTCGGATGACCCGAACGGGATCCAGCGGCTGAACCAGGAAGCGGCGAAAGCGATGCACGCCGGCGTCCGGGCCGGCCTGACGATCGATCGCGCCGACGCGGTCCGCTGGCTGACGATCAATCCCGCTCGTGCGCTCGGCATCGACAAGATGACCGGATCGCTCGAAGCGGGCAAGAACGCCGACGTCGTCATCTGGTCCACCGATCCGTTCAGCGTCTACGCGAAAGCGGAGCAGGTCTTCATCGACGGGGCCATGGTCTACGACCGCAGCGCCGACACTCCGCCGACGAGCGACTTCATGCTCGCGCAGAGAGTCGCCGGTGCGGCCGTCTCCACTCAGGCGTCGGGGCGAGGTGGAGCTGCCGGGAACGGGAGCGACGCGCCGGTGGTCTACAGTGCCGCGAACGTACGCGTCGAGGCGCCCGGGAACGCGCAGAAGCCAAAAACTCCGTCAGGCCCGATCATTGCGATCACCGGCGCACGCGTGCAGCCGGTCGAGGGGCGGCCCATCGGGCGCGGCACGGTCCTGATCCAGGACGACAAGATCCTCGCGGTCGGCGCCGACCTGCCGGTGCCGGATGGCGCCCGCGTCATCGATGCGGCCGGCAAGGTCGTTACTCCGGGCTTCATCGAATCGAACACGAACCTCGGGATCGTCGAGATCTCGCTCTCCGCGGAGGGATCCGCGGACCAGAACACGACCGATCCCGGCATCGGCGCCGCGTTCACGGTGATCGACGCGTGGAACCCGTACTCGACCGCGATCCCGGTCGCGCGCGTCGAAGGGATCACGCGAGCCGTCGTCGCGCCGGGCGGGACGATGCACCTGTTGCAGGGGCAGGCGGCGGTGTTCGACCTGCTCGGTGAACACGTTCCGGCGAGCGTCACGAAAGCGCCGGCCGCGATGATGGCGGCGCTGGGCGAGGCGGGAGCCGGGCTTGCCGGCGGATCGCGCGGCAACGCGATGGTGCGCCTGCGCGAAGTGCTCCAGGACGCGGCCGACTTCGCCCGCAACCGGACGGCGTGGAACTCCGGTCAGCGCCGCGAGTACGTCCGCGGACGACTCGATCTCGAAGCGCTGCAGCCGGTCCTGAAGGGGGAGCTGCCGCTCGCCGTCCAGGCGAACCGCGCGAGCGACCTGCTCGCCGCCATGCGTCTCGCCGACGAATTCAAGCTGAAGCTCGTGCTCGTCGGCGGCGCCGAGGCGTGGATGGTCGCCGACGAGATCGCGCGGCGCAAGGTCCCTGTCGTCGTCAAACCGCTGACCAACATCCCGTCGTTCGATGCCTTGAACGCCACGCTCGAGAACGCCGCCCGGCTGCGCGCCGCCGGCGTCACCGTCGCGCTCTCGACCTTCGACACGTATCGGGCGGGGACGTTGCGACAGGAGGTTGGCAACGCGATCTCGCACGGCCTCGATCGGGACGAGGCGCTTCGCGCCGTCACGCTCGCGCCCGCGCACGTGTGGGGTGTCGCCGACACGACCGGATCCCTCACGCCGGGCAAGGACGCCGACCTCGTCATCTGGTCAGGCGACCCGTTCGAGTTGACGACGCACGCGGAGCACATCTTCATCCGCGGACGCGAGGTGCCGAAGACGACACGGCAGAGTGAGCTGTTCGAACGCTATCGGACGATCGACCGGTAACTGCAAACTTCAAACTCCAAACTCCAAAACTCCAAGCTCGAGGCGTTTGGCGTTTGGCGTTTGGAGTTTGGAGTTGACACGCGCTAGCGCTTCTTCAACTGCGACGCGATCTGTTCGAGGGCCGCTCGCTCCTCGGCCGACACCTTGCCGAAGCCGAAGATCCCACCTGACGCGGCGGCGATCTGCTCGCAGTACTTCAGCAGGTCGTCCGCCGAGACCTGCATCTCGGTCCCGCCCGGCTGGTCCAGGATCGCGGCGATCAGGCGCCCAGCCTTGCGGAACGTCTCTTCGGAGGGACGCGTATCGAGCCAGGCCTGGAGCTGCTGATCCGCGGCGCTCCCCGGAGCGATGTCGCGCGCGCGGGCGAGGTTCACGATCATCTCGCGCTCGGCGGTGCTGACGCCGCCTTCGGCCCACGCGACCTGGATGACCGGAACGAGCGGCAGCAGCGCGAGCGTGCGCGGTGTGAAACCGAGCGCCTCGAGGTCCTTCAGGCTTTCCGGATCCTGGATGCCGGTCGCCGCCTCGAGCTGCTTGCGCGCATCAGCGGCCTCGGCCTGCTGGCGCATCCGCTCGATCAGTTCGCGGTCCTTCCGGCGGAAGTACTCCTCTTCACGTTTCCTCGCGTCGTCGGTAATCCCGTCCTGGTTCGCCACGTCATCCTCCTGAGCCGTCAATGGTAGCGCAGGGCCCGAAGGTTGACACCGCGAGCGCTTGCGGGTACTCTGCGTTCGTGATGTTCTCGTCGGTGCACAACTTCCGCTCGTTCAATCGGGGCTTTAATTGCCCTGGCGGGCGAAGTCTTGCTCCGGCACGCTGACCAACAGCAGCAGAGCACAAAGACCCGAGCCCGCCAGTAACCCTGGCGGGCCTTTTTGTTTTTCGGGACATTGGGGGATAGCCAAGCTGGTAAGGCACCTGACTGTTACTCAGGCCATGCGCAGGTTCGAGTCCTGCTCCCCCAGCCAGACTTCGCTCGGCTTCGCCGAGCTTCGTCCAGGGCGCCTTCGGCGCCCAACGTCGGAGCGAGTTACCGACACGCGAAGCCTGTCTCGCCGAAGCTCGCGTAGCGAGCGAAAGCGGACGTCAGCGCCAACAATCAGGGAACCAATCATGCGCATTGCCTTCCAGGGAGAACCCGGCGCGTACAGCGAGGCGGCGGCGCTGACGTTCGCGGCGGACGCCGATCCGGTGCCGTGTCTGAGCTTCGAGGACGTGTTTGCCGCCGTCCAGCGGGGGACCGCGACGCTCGGTGTGCTGCCGATGGAGAACTCGATCGGCGGCAGCATCCATCGCAACTACGACCTGCTCGTCGAACACGAACTGCCGATCGTCGGTGAGGTGGAACTGGCGGTCGACCACTGCCTGCTCGCGCGCGCCGGAACGTCGCTTCCGGACCTGAAGGTCGTCTACTCGCATCCGCAGGCGCTCGCCCAGTGCGAGCGGTATCTGAAAGGTCTGGAAGGGGTCGAAATCATCGCGGTCTACGACACTGCCGGCGGTGCCAAGATGGTCGCCGATGGAACGGCGAGCGGCGCTGCGGCGGTCGCATCGCGCCGGGCCGCCGACGTCTTCGGTCTCGAGATCCTCGCCGAAGGCATCCAGGACTATGCCGCCAACATCACGCGGTTCGTCGTGATCGCGCGTACCGCGGCCCCGCCGCAGCCGGCGACGAAAACCTCGATCGTGTTCTCGCTGAAGAGCACGCCCGGTGCGCTCTTCCGCGCGCTGAGCGGCTTCGCGCTGCGCGACATCAACCTGACGAAGCTCGAGTCGCGACCGATCCGCGGACGTCCGTGGGAATACCTCTTCTACGTCGACGTGGACGTGCCGCGCGACTCACTCGCGTTCGGCCGCGCCATCACGAACCTCGCGGAGTTCACCGATTGGGTCCGCGTGCTGGGCAGCTACCCTGGCTGGAGCGGATCGACCTCACCGATCGGTGAGTGATCAGTGATGGCCCGCCGCGCGCTCGCGCGCAGGTCCGTGAGCGTTCGCCAGGTTTCTCGCGGTATTGATCAGCGCCACGTGCGAGAACGCCTGCGGGAAGTTGCCGATGGCGCGCCCGGCCTGGACGTCGTACTGCTCTGAGAGAAGACCCACGTCGTTGGCGAGGCCGATCAGCTTCTCGCACAACTTCCACGCTTCTTCCGTCCGTCCCTGGAGCACGTACGCGTCGGCGAGCCAGAAGCTGCAGGCGAGGAACGCGCCTTCCCCTTCCGGCAGTCCGTCGACCTCGTTCCGCGTCAGGTAGCGCTCGACGAGGCCGTTCGACATGAGCCGCTGTTCGATCGCCGACACGGTGCCGGCGACGCGAGGATCGTCGGCCGGCAGGAAGCCGACGAGCGGGATCTGCAGCAGGCTCGCATCGACATCCTCGGACCCGTAGAACTGCGTGAAGGTCTTCTGCGCGGCATCGTAGCCATTGCGGCAGACGTCGTCGTGAATCTCCTGTCGAATCCGGCGCCATCGTTCGACCGGCCCGGGCAATCCGAACTGCTCGACTCCCTGGATCGCGCGATCGAAGGCGGTCCATGCGAGCACCTTCGAATGCGTGAAGTGCCGGCGCGGTCCGCGTACTTCCCAGATCCCCTCGTCCGGTTCGCGCCACGCCTTCTCGACGAAGTCCAGCATGACTTTTTCGAGCTTCCACGCGAACACGTCCGGCTCGAGACCCGCACCGCGTGCCACGTGCAGCGTGTCGGTCACTTCGCCGTAGACGTCGAGCTGAAACTGGCTCACGGCGGCGTTGCCGACCCGCACGGGACGTGAGCCTTCGTATCCCGGAAGCCAGTCGAGCGTCATCTCGGGCAGCCGCCGCTCTCCGGCGGCGCCATACATGATCTGGATCTTGGAAGGATCGCCCGCCGCCGCGCGGAGCAGCCAGTTGCGCCAGGCGCCGGCTTCGGAGAGAAAGCCGCAGTGGATCAGCGCCATCAGCGTAAAGGTCGAATCGCGAAGCCAGCAGAATCGATAGTCCCAGTTGCGGACGCCGCCGAGCTTCTCCGGAAGCGATGTCGTCAGTGCCGCAACGATCCCGCCGGACGGCGCGAAGGTCAGCCCCTTCAACGTGATCGCGGAGCGCAGCACCTGCTCCTTCCAGGGGCCTTCGTACGTGAACGCGCTCGCCCACGCGCGCCACCACTCTTCCGTCGCGGTCAGCTCCGCGAACGGATCCGGGATCATCGATCCCTGCTCGTACGACGGATGCCACACGAGGACGAACGGCACCCGCCTGCCTTCGCGGACCGTGAACTTCGCCACGGTGCGGCGGTCCACTCCCTGCAACTCGATCGGCGTTCGCAGTGTCAGACTGTCGGGGCCGGCGACGGCCGTCCAGTCCCCTTCGGCGCGGCGGACCCACGGAACGATCGACCCGTAGTCGAATCGGACGATGAGTTCCAGTTCCATCGTGACTTCGCCGCTCAGCGCTTCCACGATCCGGACGAGATCGGGTTCGCAGCCTCGCGGCGGCATGAAGTCGATGAGGCGAACGGTGCCCGTGGGAGTCGTGAACTCGGTTTCGAGGATCAGCGACGGTCCGCGATAGCGACGCGTCACGTTCAGGATCGGCCCGGACGGCGCGATGCGCCAGCGTCCGTGGCTCTGATCCCCGAGCAGCGCCGCGAAGCAGGCGCCCGAGTCGAAGCGCGGCAGGCACAGCCAGTCGATCGAACCATCCTTCGACACCAGGGCGCCTGTCTGTGTGTCGCCAATCAGTGCGTAGTCTTCGATACGTGTCACGCGTTTTTCTCGAATCTCCAGCGGGCGTAGGGCGCGGCTTCAGTCCGCGCATCCGCCATTCCTCAATCCGGATTGATGTAACGGTAAAGCAGCCGGATCAGCGTGTAGGCCTTCGGCATCGAATCAGCCGTGAAGGCGATCGTATCAGGCGCGGGACGCGTCATCTGCGGGATGTTCTGCGCGACCTCTGGAATGGCGAGGCTCTGGAACTGCACCTCCACCTTGTAGCTCGGCGCACGCTGCGGCGCCATCTTCTTCGCGTCGCGGACGCCTTCATACGCCGCCTCCTCGATCTCGCGATGGACGACGGCGAAGGGACGCAGTTCGACCGCGCGCGGATTGATTGCGCGTTTGACCGCGACAGTCCGCGCCGAGGTCGCCGTCTCGGCGACCTGCTTCACCGCCACATCGTCGCCGGTCACGAGCGCGACGGGGACGCCGTACCATGCCGCGACCATCGTGTTGAGGCCCCCTTCGCCGAGCGACGTGCCGTTGACGCGCACGTCGCGTACGACGCCGCTCCCGGTGTGTGCAAACAGTCCGGTCGCGTTGCCCGCCCTGGCGTGGTAGCCGATGAAGATGACGGCGTCGAACGACTCGTCGAGGCCTTCCATCATCCCGGAAGGCTTGAAGCTGTGGCTGATCAGGCGGACCTGATCGTCGAGGTCTTCGAGGCGCAGGTTGCGCATGCTGCCGTGGGAATCGTTGACGACGATCTCGGTGGCGCCGCCGCGCCGCGCCCCGCGGATCGCCGCGTTCACGTCCTCGGCCATCATCTTGCGCGAGCGGCCGTACTCGGCGCCTGACGCGGAGAGCTGGTCCGACGCGGAGATCCCGCTGATCCCCTCCATGTCGGCCGAGATGAAGACCTTCTTGCCAGACTGTGCGGACGTCGACGCAAGGGTGAATGCCGCGAACACCACGACGATCAGCGATCTCATGCTTCTACCTCGATCCCGGAAAGTTCGAACAGGACGGTTGCCAGCGATGAATAGTCCCACTCGCCGCGGCCGCGGGCAACCAGGCCGGCGACGAGTTCCTGGACGACCGCCGACACCGGCGCGATCGTCTGCGTGTCGGCGAGCGTCTGTGCGGCGATCCGCATGTCCTTGGCGTAGAGCGCCGAACGAAAGCCAGGTTTGTAGTTCGACTGCAGGATCCGTTCGCCGTGGACTTCGAGGACGCGGCTGGCGGCAAATCCTCCGAGCAGTGCCTCGCGGACCTTGGCCGGGTCCACGCCGGCCCGTTTTGCGAGCGCGAAGGCTTCGCCGACGACCGCGAGGGTGCCGCCGATCACCATCTGGTTGCAGACCTTGGTGATCTGTCCGGCGCCGGATTCGCCGATGCGAATGACCTTGTCGGGATTGCCCATCGCGTCCAGGATCGGTTTCACCTCGGCGAACGCCCGCTCGTCGCCGCCGACCATGATCGAGAGCGTTCCGCTGATGGCGCCGATCTCGCCGCCGCTCACGGGCGCATCGAGCATCGTCGCGCCGAGGTCCGATGCGCGCTGGGCCAGCCGCGTGGCGACGGTCGGCGCGATCGTGCTGCAGTCGACGATGATCGTGCCTGGCTGGATGGTGGTGAACAGGCCGTCCGGCCCGTCGAGGACCTTTTCGACGTCCGGCGAGTCGGGGAGCATGGTGATGATGCGCGTCGCGCGCGCGGCGACGTCGGCGGGGGCGTTGGCGCGCTCTGCGCCGTGCGCGACGACATCGTCCACCGGCCCGGGGCTGCGGCTGTGCACGACGAGCGGGAAGCCGGCCTTCAGCAGGTTCTTCGCCATCGGCCGCCCCATCAGTCCGAGGCCGACGAAGCCCACCCAGGGGTCAGACCTTGAATTTTTCGTTTTGTAATTTTCCATGCCAACTCCGCCCGATCTGACGATGTTTCTCGTCCTGTTGCGCCTCAATTCTATGGATCCACTTGCAAATGGTCGAGGGGGAACGCCCGATCAGTTCGGCGATCTCCGTCAGCGTGTAGCCATGCACGTGGAACGCGGTCCGCGCGGCCGCCGCCAGTGACTGCCGGTCCGTGTCGGTGAAGAGGCTGTCCAGGGGAGGGCGAGCGGCGAACCGGTCTTTGTAGAGGAACTCACGCTCGTCACGATGTGGCTCCAGGAGTGGGCGCGCCTGGCGTTTCAGAAGATCCCCTCCAAAGAGGAGCGCGTTGTGCAGCTCCTCGGGCGTGTCCCCCTGCTTGACGTGGTCGATATACAGGCGACGGCCAGCCTCCGCGTCAGCGCAGCCCAGCGCTTTCCAAATGGGAGGCAGCTCGAGAAAGGGCGGCGGCTCACACAGGCCGGCGATGGCCCGATAGCTGCTCCACGGCCAGTTTTCCGGTTGCTTGACGAGGCCGGCCGCGACGGGGTTCATCGCGATGTAGCGCAGGGCGGTCAGCAGATACTCGTTGTCGTCGATGATGCGGGCGCCGAATCGTCCCTGGGTCAGGTGGCCGACCCGTCCGTGTCTCTTGTTGAACCAGCTGGCGTAGGTGCCATTCACCTGGTGCATCAGCCGGGACACGCAGTAGAGACTCGGGATGACGAGGAGATGAAAGTGGTTCGGCATCAGGCAATAGGTGATGCACTGAACCATGAATCGCTCGAGGCCGCTGGCCAGGATCTCGAGGAGGTGTCGGTAGTCCAGCGAGCGACGGAAGATCGGGATCTTGTTATCGCCGCGGACGTACACGTGATAGATCGCGCCGGGGATGTGAAGACGGAGTGGTCGTGCCATGCGGTCGACGACGAGCAATGGCCCCGCCGCGAGGCACGATCGTTTAGATGGAATGACTTGCGGGGATCCGGTGGTCGGAAGGATGCGGTTTTGGCAGCACCCGCGAGCGACGAGTATCGCAGCGACTGCGAGGGGTGGGGGTCAGACCTTGAATTTTGAATTCGCAAATTTTTGATGCCAACTCCCGTGTCGAGGGAGTTGGCATCAAAAATTTGCAAATTCAAAATTCAAGGTCTGACCCCTGGTTTTCAGCTCGCGGTCGCGAACGCGAGCAGTTCCGCGGCGAAGCGGTGGGGATCTTCCCAGTGCGGCGTGTGGCCGATCCCCTCGAGCACCTTCACGCGCGCGCCGCGGATCTGCTCCGCCGCGGCGCGCTGCTCCGCGAGCGGGAACACCGCGTCACGATCCCCCGCCAGGACCAGGACCGGCATCGCGATCGCGGATTCGGCCGGCGCATACGCCACCAACCCGGCGATCACCGCCTTCCACGTCGCCGCATCCAGCTTCAGGCTCTCGGCAATCACCCGTTCCATGAACTCCGCCGGCACCGGCTTGTTCACCGTGCTGTACTGGAACTCGCGGACGAACCCCCGGTCCACCGGATCCTGCAGCGCGCTCACCGCACGCTGGACCTCGAGCACCGCCGCATTCCGTGGCGACAGCCCCGCGCCGGCAAGCAGCATCCGCGTGATCCGCTTCGGGGCGAGCGACGCAGCGCGCCGGGCGACGAAGCTGCCCATCGAGTGACCGACGAGCGTCGCCGTCGGGACGTCCAGCGCGTCCATCAAATCGATCACGTCGCGCGCCATCGCGTCCATGCTGTAGCCGTCACTCGGACGCCCCGACTCGCCGTGCCCGCGCAGGTCGGGCACGATCACTCGCACCGACGAAGGCAGCAGCGGCAGCACGCGACTGAACGAGAACGACGAGTCCGAGTAGCCGTGCAGCATGATCACCGCCGGACCGCGTGACGGCCCCTGCTGGAGGTAGTGCAGGCGAACGCCGCTCTTCAGCTGGACGGCGCCCGCGGCGGTGGGAACCGTGCGCTGGAAGTCCGCGTTCTTCCAGGCCCTGTTGAACCGTGCTTCGACCATCCTCGCGTCCTCCGTCTTGCCCTGCGCCTTCAGGGCGTTCATCAGTCCGAACAGCGACCAGCCGTTCTCCGGGAACTTCTTCAAGTCTTCCCAGAACACGGCTTCCGCCTCGTCGGGACGGCCGGCGGCGAGCAGCACGTTGCCCAGATCGCCCCGGACCGGCGCGTGCCAGTCGTGCGGCTCCTGGTAGATCAGGGCGTCCTCGTAGCGCACCGCGCGATCGAGGTGAAGGATCGCCGTGTCCCAGTCCTTCCGCTTCGCCGCGATGTGGCCCGCGACGACCTCGGGCCCGATCCGCAGGATGGCGGCTCCGCTGTTGCTCGAGAACGTCACCTGTCCATCGAGCGACGGATCGTCGAGGATCTTTCGCAGTTCCGCGAGTTCGCGTTCGGCGTCGGGCAGCCGGTCCTTTCCGATGAACGCCATCGCCCGCGCATACCGCCACACGCCGCGCGTGAACGCGGTGTCGTGCTGCGGACCCTGATCTGCCAGGATGTCGTCCCACTTCTCAAAACGCACCTTCGCCCAGTACGGTACAACCAGGAATCCCTGGAGGATCGGAACGTCCTTCAACGATCCATGCGGGATCGCCGAGGCCAGCTTCGTCGCGGACTCGAGCGCGAGCTTGCTCTGCCCGGCGGCCGTCGCCCCCATCCAGATGAAGTGCAGGTTGTGCGGGTAGTACCCAAGCGGATAGATCCCCTGCGCGCGGCACTGTGCGATGTAGTCCTCGTCGGCCTTCGCGGCGAGGATGTTGGCGTCGATGACATCCTGGAACCGGCCCACGCGCTGGTAGATGTGCGCCGGCATATGGACGATGTGACCCGCGCCGGGCATCAACGGCAGCAGGCGATCCGCTTCCGCTTCCGCGCGCTCCGGCGTGTCGGTCGCCTCCCAGAGGTGGATCCACAGGTGCAGCGCGCCCGGATGGTTCTGGTGCTTGTCGATCACGTAAGCGAGACTGGCCTCGATCTCTTTCGTGTCGTCGTACGGCTGGCCGTCACGCGTCCAGTAGTTCCACGGACGGGTGTCCATCAGCGCTTCGGCGTACAGCGTCCGCGCGTCGAGATCGTCGGGATACTGCTCGACGAGCTTCCGCATCGCCTGCGCATAGGCCCGGTCCGCGGCGGCGCGATCCTCGGCCTTTCCCGTGTAGCGGGCCGTGAGCGCCTCGATGTACGCCTGCTCTCGCGGCGTGGCGTTCGCCTTCAGCGCGACGGCCTTCTGCACCAGCGCCAGCGCCTTCGGCTCATCGTCCGGGTTCATCGGGGCGTTGATGTTCGGCCCGAGGACGAGGGCCTGTCCCCAATACGCCATCGCCAGCGAGGGATCCAGCCGGGCGGCTTCCGCGTAGGCGCGGCCCGCCTCCGCGTGGTTGAACCCGTAGGTGAGGTTCAGGCCCTGGTTCATGAACAGCTGAGCCTGCGGGTTCTTCGTCGAAACCGGGAATGTATGGACCCCGAGGTTCTGCAGCCTCGGCGCAATGGGCTTTCCAGGTTGCGGCTGGTCGTAGCCGGCCGGCGTGTCGTAGTGCTTGTGGTTGGGGGGCGGCGGCGTCTGGGCCGACAGGTCAGCCGGTGTCGCGATCCCGAATGCCACTGCCGCAGCGAAGAGAAATCTTGCGGACGTCACGGTGGTTTACCTCCACACGGACGATACGGACCGTGGCCCCCCAAAGTCGGCAGGAGCTGGTAAGAGTCCGGTAAGAGTTCGGTAAGGCGGATACAATCACGTACTCCGCCTCGCGTAGTGGAGACACGCGCTCCATGACGTTTGGACCCTTTACCCTCGATCCCGTCAGCGGCCACCTTTACCGGTCCGGCAGCGTCGTGCCGCTTACGCCAAAGGCCTTCGCCGTCCTCCAGCACCTGGTGGCTCATCCCGGCCGGCTGTTCTCGAAGCAGGAGCTGCTCGACGCCGTGTGGCCGGGTGTGTTCGTCGGGGACGCGGTGCTCAAGGTGACGATCCGCGAGATCCGCCGCGCGCTTGGCGACGACGCCCACGCGCCCCGGTATATCGAGACCGCCCACCGCCGCGGCTACCGCTTCATCCCGCCCGAGGAGGGTTCCGCCGACGCCGCCCTGGAAAAGGGGACAGGCACCTTAAGGGGACTGTCCCCTTTTGCCGCAAGTTCCAGAGGGGGCGGGACTTCTGTGGTTCCGGTCCCCGACGTTCACTACGCGCGGAGCGGGGAGGTCAACATCGCGTACCAGGTCGTGGGGTCCGGTCCGCTCGACATCGTCTTCGTGATGGGTTGGGTGTCGCACCTCGAATACTTCTGGAACGAGCCGTCGTTTGCGCGCTTCCTGACGAGCCTGGCCTCGATGTCGCGTCTGATCCTGTTCGACAAGCGCGGGACCGGACTGTCGGACCCCGTGCCGGTCCACGAACTCCCCACGCTCGAGCAGCGCATGGACGACGTGCGCGCCGTGATGGACGCGGCGGGATCCGAGCGCGCCGTCCTGCTCGGCGTGTCCGAGGGCGGACCGATGTGCAGCCTGTTCGCCGCGACCTATCCCGAGAAGACCGAAGCGCTGGTCATGATCGGCAGCTATGCGCGCCGGTTGCGCGACGTCGATTACCCGTGGGGACCGACCCGCCGCGAGCGCGACGCGTTCTGCCGCCGTCTCATCACCGACTGGGGCGGTCCCGTCGGGATCGAAGAGCGCGCGCCATCGCTCGCGAAGGACCCGGCGTTCAGGAACTGGTGGGCGTCGTATCTGCGGATGGGCGCGAGTCCCGGCGCCGCGGTCGCGCTGACGGAGATGAACGCCGAGATCGACATCCGCGACGTGCTGCCGTCGATCCGCGTTCCGACGCTCGTCCTTCACCGGACCGGCGACCGCTGCCTGTTCGTCGAAGAAGGACGATATCTGGCGTCGCGCATCGCGGGCGCCGAGTTCGTCGAGCTGCCCGGCGACGATCACCTGCCGTTCGTGGGCGATCAGGAGGGGATGCTCGCGGAGATCGCGCGCTTCCTCACGCGCCGCCACATCCGGCCTGCATCCGAGCACGTGCTGGCGACCGTGCTGTCGGTGTCGCCGGCGACTCATGCCAGCGACGGCTTCCGCGAGATCTACGAGCGGGAGATCGCGTGGTACCGGGGGACGCCGCTCATCGCCTGCGGCGGGTTCCACGCGTTCTTCGACGGACCGGCGCGTGCGGTCCAGTGCGCGGCCGCGATTGCGGCGGCGTCCACGTGCGCCATCCGCGCCGGGGTCCACATCGGCGAGGTGGATCCGGCTGGAGAAGACGGACCGGTGGTCGGCGTCAGCCGGCAGCTCGCGTCCGCTGCCGCGCCCGGCGAAGTGCTCGTGTCGCGAACGGTCGTGGACCTCGTGCCCGGATCGGGGTTGCAGTTCGACGATCGCGGATCGATCCGCCTCGAGGGGGACGATCGCGAGATGGGGATCATGGCGCTGCGTCGTTGATCCTGAAGCCGGTCCCTTTCAGCCAGCGCTCGACGTCGTCGCGGAAGTCTTCGTGGCGATCGGCGATGATCGCGCGGATCTCGTCCTCCATCCCGAGGACCTCGAACAGATTGACGAAGAAGTCGACGACCAGTCCGCGGTCTTCGAGCGGGGAGCGGACCATCGAGGGGGGCCCGCCGGCCATCTCGATGCCGAAGTGCTCGCCGGCCGATTCCGACAGCAGGTCGAGAAAGAGGCGGTCCGTCTCGATTTCGGAGTCCCGTCGTCCTGTGGCGAGCATCCGCGTTTCGCCGCCGCCGGTGTCGCAATAGAGTTTGAGGCCCGAGGGGAGCGCGATGACCCAGAGTTCCCACGTCTCTCCGTCGTCCCAGCGGAGCCAGAGGAGGGTGCGCGCGCGAAGGGACAGGGGGTCCAGGCGGGCGCCGTCGAGCGTCCGCGCGATCAGCGCGTCCAGTGACAGCGGTTCGGCGGGTGCGCGGATCGGCCAGAGCGCTTCGCGCGTCCTGAACTGGCGCACCGTCCTGTCGATCGCCTGCAGCACCCGCACCCGCTTCTGCCGTTCGGCGTACACCAGGGGTCAGACCTTGAATTTTGAATTTCCGGATTTTTCGTGCCAACACGCGGCGCGAAACGTGAATATTTCAGCGCGCTTTTCTACTTTAGCGCGCCATTGTTGGCACGAAAAATCCGGAAATTCAAAATTCAAGGTCTGACCCCTGGTTTCAGCGCCGGACGAGGGAGCTGATTACGCCGGCGCGGCCGTCGATGTCAGGGGCGGGCTGGATCCCGAGCAGCTCAGTAAGGAACGGATACACGTCGATGTTGTTCACTTCGCCGACCAGCGCGCCGGGACGGATGCCGCGACCCATCACCAGGAACGCGGCGCGCATGGACGGGAACGTGTTGTCCCACCCGTGCTGACCCCAGTGCTCACCCCGCTCGTCCTTCCCCGCCGACGAGGACGGCCGCGACGTCACCATCACCCAGGACGCGTCCATCACGACGACGATGTCGCCAGCGCGGGGATCGCGGTGGTACTGGAATCGGTCCGGCATCTCGGTCCGAAGATACGCGCGGCCGCGCGCCAGCTTCGCATTGATCCGCTCCACCAGCTTCCGTGCGCGTGACAGGCCTCCCTTCACGTGCAGGCTCGCCACCGGACCGCCGAAGCTCGCGACGATGTCGGCGTAATCCGCAGGATCGAGAATCGAGTCGAGGCGGACCGTCTGCGCCGCGGACGTATTCGCCATCCCGTGATCCGACGTGATCACGAGATACACGCGATCGCGGATCGGCAGCGCGTCGACGCCGTCCACCAGCTGCCCGATCGCGCCGTCCAGCGAACGCGCGGCCTGCTCGATCTGGTCGTCCTCGAGATGCGTGTCGTGCGATGCGGAGTCGAGTTCGCTGAAGTAGAGCGTGATGATGTGCGGACGCCGCTCCTCCGGCAGCTGCAGCCACTCGAGGACGGTCGCCACGCGCGCCTCGTTCGGGATGGCGCCGTCGTACTTGTTCCAGATCGTGGGACGCACGCCCTGGACCGGCGCCTCGGATCCCGGCCAGAAGAAACACGCGCTCACCATCCCCTGCTTCTCGGCGCTCACCCAGATCGGCTCGCCGCGGTACCAGATCGGATCCACGACCGCTTTCGGATCCGTGTAGGCGTACGCGCGCTTCAACTCGGGATCGTAGAAGCGGTTGTTCACGATCCCGTGCCGTCCGGGGTGCAGACCGGTGACCAGCGAGTAGTGGTTCGGGAACGTGAGCGTTGGGAACACCGGCACCATCGCTTTCGCGCGGGCGCCGCGCTGCATCACGCGGCGGAGCTGCGGCAGCTCGAACCGGTCGAGGTATTCGGCCTTGAAACCGTCCAGCGAGACCAGGATCACGTACGGCTTGTCGCGATGTTCCGGCCGGTTCGTCCCGCCGCTCCCTGTCGACTGAGAGGCCGCCAGTGTCGCGGCCGCAACACCGCACGTGAGGAGGATGAACAGCAGGCGGATACGTCGGATCATCGGTCGGCTTCTCTGGACGGTTGTCGTCGTCTGGCGTACCCGCGCAGTGTACCTCAGCCGCCTCGCCGAAAAGAGGTCCATGGAATCAACGACTTAGCGAAAAGGTGACTGTCCCCTTTTTTGCCTCGTTTCCATGAGGGGGCAGAACTTGTGACGAATGGCAGCCGTATACGGAGCCGTACGGCCAAGGAGGCTGTCATGGTCAAGCGGATCGTTGGCGTGGGGCTCATCGCGGCGAGCGCGGTCGTGGCCTCGACGTCCACTCAACACGCGCAGCAACCAGTGAAAGTCGACTTCGCCCGGGACGTGCAGCCGATCCTCCGGCAGCAGTGCTACGACTGCCACGGACCCGAGAAGCAGAAAAACGGATTGCGCCTCGACCGCCGCCGCGACGCGATGCGCGGCGGCACGATCGCAGTCATCGGTCCCGGCAACGCCGCCGGCAGCCGCCTGTATCAGCGACTGATCGGACACGAGTTCGGGACGCAGATGCCGCCAACCCGTCCGCTCCCCGAATCGCAGATCTCGGTGATCAAGCGGTGGATCGACGAAGGCGCCGAATGGCCCGACGAGCTGTCGGGCGAGGTCCCGGCAGCGCCTGTGGATCCCGCCACGGCGGACCTCATCGACGCCATTCGCGCGAACGACGAGGCACGGATCTCCGGGATGTTGTCGAACGGCGGGAACCCGCTGAAAGGCCGTGGTCCCGCCGGCGCGACGCCGCTGATGTACGCCGCGCTCTACGGCGACAAGGCGCTCGTGCAGAAGCTGCTCGACGGCGGCGCGGACCCCAACGCCGCCGACGACAACGCCGCGACGGCACTGATGTGGGCGATCCCCGACCTGGAGAAAACGACCCTGCTGCTCGACCGCGGCGCCAGCGTGGCGGCCCGCTCCGCCGACGGACGCACGCCGCTGATGATCGCCGCCGGCCTCCCCGGCGCCGAGCCCATCGTTCGGCTGCTCATCGAACGCGGCGCGAAGGTCAACGAGCGGGGACCGAGCCTCTTCGGCGATGCCTCTCCGCTGATCCTGGCTGCTTACAACGGCGACGCAGCGACGTTCCGCCTGCTGGTGGAGAAAGGCGCGGACCTCGAGAGCGACGGCGTACCAGCGCTCGCGTTCGCGCTTCGCGCGCAGTGCAAGTCGTGTGTCGACCTGGTGCTGCCGAAGTTGCCGCCGCAGGCGCTGACGATCGCGATGACGATCGGCACGCCGCCGCGCGGACCGGCGCTCGCGACGCCGCTCTTCCTCGCTCGCGGCGCGGACCCGAACGCGCGGAACATGAACGGCCTCACGATGCTGATGTCGGCCGCCGCGTCCGAAGCGCAGCCCGTCGACATCGCGCGGATGCTGATCGAAGCCGGCGCCGACGTGAACGCGAAGGGACCGGAAGGCGTGACCGCGCTGCAACTGGCCAGGCAGCGGGGACGCACGCCGATGGTGGAACTCCTCGAGAAGGCCGGTGCGAACGACGATGGTGACGCGGCGTCCGCGGCGAGGTTCGATCCGGCGCCATCCGCGAGAGCCGCACTGGCGCGTACGATCCCGCTCCTGCAGCGGACCGACGTCGAGTTCCTCTCGAAGTCCGGCTGCGTGTCGTGCCACAACAACACGCTCACCGCGATGACGGTCTCGGCTGCGCGTTCCACCGGGATCAAGGTGAACGAGGAGATCGCCGCGTCGCAGAAGAAAGCAATCGGTGAATACGTGCACTCATGGCGCGATCGCGCGCTCCAGGGGATCGGGATCCCCGGGGACGCCGACACCGTGAGCTACGTCCTCCTCGGCCTGGCCGCCGAGAATTACCCGGCCGATACGGCGACGGATGCCATGGCTCGCTTCCTCAAGGGGCAGCAGCGCGCCGACGGCCACTGGGACCTCCTCGGCCATCGTCCGCCGATCGAGGCCGACGAGTTGCAGGTGACCGCGATGTCGATGCGCTCCCTGCAACTCTATGCGCCGGCTGCACAGCGCGCGCAGTACGAACCGGCGATCGCTCGCGCGGCCGAGTGGATTGCGGCGGCAGAGGCCCGGTCGACCCAGGCGCTTGCGTTCAAGGTCCTGGGGCTGCGCTGGAGCCACGCGAAGCCGGACGCCATCCGCCCAGTCGTGGACCGGTTGCTGGCACAGCAGCGCGCTGACGGTGGATGGTCACAGCTGCCAACGCTGGAGAGCGATGCCTATGCAACCGGCCAGGTGCTGTATGCGCTCGCAGAAGGTGGCGTGATCGAGGTGAACGATCCGGCGTATCGCCGCGGCGTGGCGTTCCTGCTGAAGACGCAGATGGCCGACGGATCCTGGTTCGTGAAATCGCGCGCGATCCCGCTGCAGCCGTACTTCGACGCGGGCTTCCCGCACGGCCGCGACCAGTTCATCTCGGCCGCCGCGACCAACTGGGCTGCGCTCGCGCTTGCTCGCGCGCGCTGACGCTCGCTCGCGAACTCCCAACTTCCAACTTCCAACTTCCAAATTTTTCTGATCTGGGAGTTGGAACTTGGGAGTTGGAACTTGGGAGTTGGGACTTGGCAGTTGGGAGTTGGAAGTTGGAAGTTGGAAGTTTTCACTCAGGCCAGATCGCCTTCAGCGTCTGTGCGAGTCGATAGCCCGCCACCGCAAGCTGTCGTCGGATCAGCGGACGCGCGCGGTCGTCGTAGCCGGCGGGCTGTTCGATCAGCCAGCGATGCGCCGTCCGCTTCTGGTCGTCGGGGCCCAGATACGACACCAGCCTGATCCCCTTGTGCACCTCTTTCGCGTGCTTCAGGCCATCCCCCGCCCACTGCGCGGGCCACGTCCGCGCGTCGCCGGTGTTGGACCAGGACGGCTCCGGCTTCATCTCGGCGAACAAGCGGCTCGAGAACGTCGCGACATCCTCCTGACCCATCGTGATGTTCACCGCGTGCGAATCCCAGTACGAGTGCAGGTTGAACCGGTTCTCCGGGCCATACACCAGCGCGTTTCCACCGAGCGTCGTCCGCCAGCCGGTCGGCCCTTTCGGGACGACGAACTGCAGCGGACCGCTGGCTGACACGAAGGCGTTGCCGACGTGCAGCGGTTGATGGATGTCACCAGCCAGGTGCGCGAGGATCCGCAGCGCTTCACGCGCCGTGAAGGGGCCCTTCCCGGTGCGCAGCACGTCGATCGCAATCGAGGCGGTCTGCACCGCGTCGGTGGGACGCGCCCCCGGCGTCGTCAAGGCGTAGGCGTTCGATTGAAAGGGGAGGTTGGCGTAGTGATAGGTGTCGTGCGCCGGATGGTTCAACCGGAACATCGGCGTATCGCCGTCCTCGTAGAGCGGGTCCTTGATCGTGTCGGGCCAGACGGCCGCTTCCGCCAGCGTCTCGTTCGGCCGGAGGATCTTGCGCACCTCCTTCAGCGCCCGCGTCCCTTTGAGGTGCATCTCGGCAAGCGTGCCGACGATGCGATGGCCGGAGCCTCCGAACGCGTCGAGTGAAATGGAGAGGATCGAGGCGGCCGCGACGGCGACCGCCAGCGTGAAGGGTACGGTGCGCAGGGATCTCATTTTGATGGGACGAATTATACGGTCCTCCCGTGCCGGCCCGAGCGTCTGCGGCGTGCGTGCAGGCCGACCGCGCCCGCAACCAGGAGGAGCGAGAGCGTCGCCGGTTCGGGCACCGAGCGTGCGAAGGCGGTTCCCAGCACCTGGTGTGCCGCCGTGGTGGGATGGACGGAATCCCAGAAGACGAAGCCGGATGGATCGGCGCAGATCGTCGGGCTGCCGGTCAGGATGCCGGTTATGCACGGCTGGGTCGCGTTGCTGAAGCCGAATGCGCCCGGGTTCGCGGCGATCATGGTCATCAGCGTGAAGGTGTCGAATCGCGTGATGTCGAGACCGGGCAGCAGCCCTTCGAGCGAGTCGAGCGTCCCATCGAGCCCGGTGTTGAATCCGATCGTCAGCGCCTGAAGGCTGGCGGCGAGGTCCGGCGGCAGCGCGAGGCCGGACGGCGTCAGCGACAGGTCCGCCATGTTGGGCACCAGGAACCTGCGTGCGCCGGCGGCATACAGCGCCGAAATCGTGGTCGCCAGATTGTTCAGGGCGGTGGCCGCGGAGGCGGCGCTCGGGTCGACGAAGAAGTCGTTCGGCCCGCCCCACACGACGAACAACGTGCCGGCCGGATCGATCACCGCCGCCGACCCGAGATACTGGGCCGTCTGGGCGAGCATGCCGGTATTGGCCAGGGCCGGCTGGGAGTAGGTGGCGGCAGCAAAATTCTCCGTGCCCGTCAGCGCGCCGAGGACGGCGTAGTTCGATCCTCCGAGCGCCGCCGGCAGCAGCGGCACACCGAGCAGCTGCGCCATGTACTCGACGGCCACGGGCCCATTCGAGGCACGCTGCGCGTACGGCGCCGGGGGGAATGCTCCGCCGGTCAGGGCGAAGCCGTTGCCTCCATCCGACAAACTGTCCCCGATGACCACGATGCCGGTGATCGGCGCGGCAAATGCGACTGGCGATCCGAGAGCGCCGATGAGGGTAAGGACAAGCAGGAGTCTTCTCGTCATCTGTGCCTCCTCACGACTGGTGCGACGCGCCCGAGCAGAACGGGGGGGCGAGCTTATCACTGATGGGGCCGGCGACGTGACAGAATCAGGGCAGTCCCGGTATCTGTGTTGCAGTCGGAGCTCAACCATGCGAATAGCGGTTCTTTGCGTCGCGATTGCCATCATCGCGAGCACTTTTGACATCCACGCGGAGCAGGCGCGGCAGCGGCGAAAGGCGCCGGCCCCCAAGACCGCGACGTTTGCGATCCTCGTGACCGATCCCGCCGGAGATCAGATCCCCAACGTGCGTGTGCTGGTCGAGGGACCGACGCCACGGACGACGCGCACCGAGGGCGGGCGGATCGCGCTCGAGAACCTGGTTCCGGGTGAATACCTGATCCGATTCGAGAAGGACGGCTTCGTCCCGCTCGAACGACAACTCACGGCGAGGGCCGGCGCGCCGATCGAGGTCAAAGCGACCCTCAATCCGCTTCCCGAGCCGCCGCCCCCTACCAAGCCGGAAGAGACGGCCAAGGCACCGTCGACCGCGAAGCCCGCGGCGTTCGACGTCCCGAGCGTGATCGAACGCGAGTTCATCGGCCGCGCCGCGCAGAAGATCACGTCGCTCGCTTGCAGCGAGCAGAGCACCGCGACGTTGATTCAGTTGAACGAGCCGATAACCGATCATGCGCACGATGCCGACGAGTACCTCTACGTGGTGGCCGGTGAAGGGGCCGCGGACGTCGACGGCACCGCGCACAAGCTGTACGCGGGCGTGCTGATCTTCGTCCCGCACGGCGTTACGCACCGGTTCAGCCAGTTCGGGCGGAATCCGCTGATCGTGCTCTCGACGCGTGCGGGCGAGGGTTGTGGAGGGGAACGCTGAAACGCGCCACGTGCGACGTGCGACGTGCGGCGTGCGTGCGACGTGCGTGCGACGTGCGAGGTGCGGTGCGACGTGCGGGGTGCGGCGGTATGATCGATTTATGAGGCTCTTGGCTCTCGCGGCGAGTCTGGCGGTGCTCACGGTGTCGCTGCCCGCGCAGCAGCAGCCGACGTTCAGGAGCGGCGCGCGGTCGGTTGCGGTCTACGCGACGGTGACGGACCGGGACGGCCGGCTCGTGCCCGACCTCATCAAGGACGACTTCGAGATCAAGGACAACGGCAAGGTCCAGCCCATCACGGTCTTCTCCAACGAAGTGCAGCCGATCAGCGTCGTCATGATGCTGGACCGCAGCGGCAGCATGCGCGGCAACTTCCGGCTCGTCGAAGCAGCGGGCGAGGCGTTCGTGCGCGCGCTGCTGCCAACCGACAAGGCGCGCATCGGCAGCTTCGCCGAGAACATCCAGATCGATCCCGAAGAGTTCACCAACGACAAGCAGCAGCTGATCACGATCCTGCGGACGAAGCTCCAGGAACAGGGACCGACGCCGCTGTGGAACTCGGTTGACGCGTCGATCGCGACGCTGAAGTCGCAGGACGGCCGCAAGGTCGTCCTCGTCTTCACCGACGGCGCCGACAACCCCGGCGCCTTCACCTTCAACAACATGAGCTTCATGGACATCTCGCGCCGCGCCCAGCAGGCCGACGTGATGGTCTATGCGATCGGCCTCCAGAGCAGCGGTCCACCGCGGATGGGCGGAGGAGGGTTCGGCGGATTCGGCGGAGGCTTCGGCGGCGGCAATCGTCCCGATCCGGGCTTACCGGCGATCGCGGACGAGACCGGCGGGGGATACTTCGAGCTGACCAGGGCCGAGGACCTTGCCGCCACCTTCGCGCGCGTCGCCGACGAACTTCATCGGCAGTACCTCATCGGCTTCGAGCCGTCGAAACTCGACGACAAGATGCACAAGATCGAGGTCAAGGTAAAGAAATCAGGCATGAAGGTTCGCGCGCGCAAGGAGTATCACGCGGCTAAATAGCGCGCGCGCTTCGCGACGCGCGCTTCGCGCGCGCGGTGCTGGGTGCTGGGTGCTGGGTGCTGGTGCCCGGGGGTGCTGGTGCTGGTGCGGTGCGGTGCTGGTGCGGTGCTGGTGCGGCGTGCCGTAGGGCGCCCCTTTCAGGGGCGCCGCTCGACGGTCCGCTCCCAATTGAGTAACAGCGTGAGCCCTGTCGACGTGGCCTCCTCGACGAACGCGGCGAAGATGAACTCGTTGCGGGGCAGGACGTCGTAGGAGTAGGCGTCGAGGCGTCCGACGGGGGCGAGGCGGACGTTGAACAGGGGGCGCGGGACGTCGACCTTCAGCGATGATCCGTCGATCGCGACGGCCGCGGCCATGACGGTGTAGGTGTTGGTCTCGGGCAGCGACCGCAGGAAGAAGATTTCGCGGCTGTCGCGCGACCAATGAGGCCAGCTGCCGCCGTTGACTGACACGCGCTCGGCCCGTCCTGGTTCGGGGTACGACTGGACATAGACCTGGAGGCTTCCTGATCCGCTCGACGTGTAGGCGATCCAGCGGCCATCGGGCGAGAACCGGACCTGTGTTTCGATGGCCTCTGTCTCGATGACCGGACGTGCCGGTTCGGTGCGATCCATCGATACGGCGTGAATGTCGCTGCGCGCGACCGCCCGGCCGCCCGCGATGAACAGCAGGTCCCCGCCGGGGCCCCACGTTGCCGCGAACTTGCCGAGCGCCGAGGCGCCAGAATCCACACGCCGTTCGGCGCCGGGACTGCTGAACGGACGTTCGTAGATCCCGATGCTGCCCTCGCGCGCCGAGGTGAAGGCCACGCGATCGCCCGACGGTGACCACACCGGCGCATATTCATCGTTCGGCGACGTCGTGAAACGCTCCGCCGTGCCCCGGGCGATGTCGTACATCAGCAGATCCCTGGTGCCGACCTGCGGATCGAGTGCGCTCACGAGCAGCTGCGATCCATCCGGCGAGAGCACGACGTCGCCATGATCGGTCGGCGCCCCGAGTTGCCGGAGCACCTTCCCAGCGCGATCGGTCAGCTGCAGCTGCGAGCGCACGCCCACGCCGGTCTGGTAGAGGAGGGCGCCCGAATCCGCCACACTGAAGGCGCCCGTGCCGCCGGCAATGCGCGCCGTCATCTGGACGCCCTGCGCGATCGGCATCGCTTCCCCCTGTAACGTCAGCGTCTCTGGATCGATGCGCTGCGCGAGCAGCGTCGCATCCCGCAGGAACAGTACGTGCCCGTTCGCATACCGGCCGTGCGACCCGGCCTCGATCAGCAGTCGCGGCTCGACGCCGTCGAGCGATCCCACGTAAACGCCGCGCGCTTCGTTCGCACCGGTCCGGCTCCCGATGACCGTGAAGAGAAAGTGCTGCCCGTCGGGCAGGAAGCTCGGATACGAGTGCTGAACGTCGCCGTTCTCCGTGTCCAGTGTCGTAACCTGGACCGGCTCCGACGGCGATGAGGCCGACACCTTGAACAACGGAGAGTTCCCGGTTGGCGTGAAGAGAACCACGTTGTCACGGCTCCAGGCGCCCGACGTGTTGGATGCGGTCGGTGAGAGCGTGACGGGCTGACCTCCCGACAGGCGCACGGTCCGCAGCACGCCAGGTGTGCCCAGCCGGGCGAGCGGACCGCTGCGACCCACGAACGCGATCGACTCGGAATCCGGCGCCCAGAACGGGAACGCAGACCCTTCGGTCCCGGGGATCGGCTGCGCGATCAGCGAATCGAACGAGCGGACCCATAACATCGGTTCGCTCGACCCGCTCGCCCCCACGAACACGACCTTTCTCCCATCCGGCGACAGCGCAAACCGCGCTGCCGGATCCGTCATCGTCAGGCGCACGTCCGGCGGGAGCGGAACGTTCAGCCGCAGGAGGTCTGTGATCCCCGTCGTGTTCGCCGGCTGTTCCCGATCGTTCCGGAGGACGGCGAGGAGCGTCACGAGTGCGCCGGCGGCCACGAGCCACGGCAGCAGCGTACCCACGCGCGACACGCCGCGCGCCGGCGCAGCCGCCACAACGTCAGCGTTCGCTGGATCGGATGAGGTGAGCGCTTCGTCGAGTTCGATGCGCGCGTCGGCCATATCGTGGAGGCGACGCTCCGGATCCTTCTCGAGACACCGTCGCAGCAGCCATCGCACTCGCGCAGGAGCGTTCGCCGGGATTGCGGTCAGGTCCGGTTCCGCGCTGAGGATGCGCGCGACGATGTCGGAGGTGGAGCCGGCGGCGAAGGGCGTGCGCCCGGTGAGCATCTCGAAGAGGACGCAGCCGAACGACCAGATGTCGCTCCGCTTGTCGACCGCGAGGCCGCGGGCCTGTTCCGGACTCATGTACGGCACGGTGCCAAGCACCACGCCCGGGCGCGTGCCACCGTCGATCGTCGTCGCCGAACTCTCCGCGGCGAAGGCCTTGGCCAGACCGAAGTCGAGGACCTTCGGCTTGCCGCCGGCGGTGAGCGCGATGTTCGCCGGCTTGATGTCGCGATGGACGATCCCGCGTTCGTGCGCGGCGTGCAGCGCGTCGGCAATGTCCCGCGCAATCCGGAGCGCTTCAGGAACTGCAAGCGGTCTGGATCTCACGCGTTCGGCGAGCGTGCCGCCCTGGACCAGTTCGAGCACGATGAACTGTCCGGCACCTGTCGTCTCGAGACCGTAGATCGTCGCGATGGAAGGATGATTCAACGCGGCGAGCAGGCGAGCCTCGCGCTCGAACCGTGCGATGCGCTCCGCGTCGGCGGCAAACGCCGGCGGCAAAGCCTTGATCGCGACCTCGCGATCCAGCTTCGAGTCGCGCGCCCGATACACCTCTCCCATGCCGCCCGCCCCGAGCGAGCCGAGGATCTCGTAGGCGCCGAGCCGTGTGCCGGGGACGACACTCATGCGCGCGTGCGGGCCAATCGTACTCGCAAAGCCGTGGTGTCTGCAGATGAGGCGTAGAATTCCCCTATGGGATGTCGACCGCGTTCCGTTCTCCTCTCGCTCCCGCTGGCGCTGGTGTTCGCGCTGGGGCACGCACACGCGCAGGAGCCGCAGTCCGGCCGGACGCTGGAGATCGACGTCGTGGCCACTGACGGCGACGGCAATCCCGTCACCGACCTGAAG
>DASWVN010000011.1:0-9105 GCA_036401215.1 Vicinamibacterales bacterium
CCCTCCTTTCTGCCTGCGGCGTCGCCGGGCAGCACGCGCGATGCGGACTCGACGCGCGACCGAGCGGACCGGTTCCGGTAGCGCCAGCCGATCATCAACACCTGCGATGTGGCGATGATCGAATCAGTCAGACTGATTTTCGAGCCACGCACGTCCATCCAGCGCTTCAACGGCACTTCGACGACGACGCGGGTAAGGTCGGGGATCTGGCCGGCCCGGTGCAGCTCGCGCATCCGGGCGAGGATCTCGACATCGAAGGCCCACGAGGACAGGAACGGCGACGCGAAGACCTCCTGGACGACCGGAGTGTTGCGAAACAGCTTGGCGCCGCACTGCGTGTCGTACACCTGCAGATCGAGCACGGTGCTCGCAAGTGTGGCAAACACGCGGCCGGTGTAGTGCCGCCACGTCGAGCGGCGGATATCGCGCCCGAGCATCGCCACCCGCGAGGCCAGCACCGCGAGGACCTCCTCGTCCTCGAACATCGCCGCCATCGACGTCAGCTCGGAAATCGGCGTGGCCAGGTCGGCGTCGAGAAATCCCACGAGGTCCGGGTTCGCGGCAAACGCCGCGAGCATGCCTTGCCGCACGGCCTCGGCCTTGCCGCTGTTCTGCGGGAGCTTCAACCATGCGAGACGTTCGGGATTGCGCGCCACCAGGCGCTCGAGCACCTGGGCCGTCCCGTCGGTCGACCCGTCGTCCACGAACAGGAACTCGAGACCGGGGTACACGTCGACCGCGGCGGCGAAGGCCTCGCCATCGAGTCGAGACGCTTCGTTGAAGCACGGAACGACGACAACCGTTCTCGGCATCATCGGGCGGGTCCAACCTGCAACGTCATCGGTCTTCAGGCTCCGCCGGCCGCACGTGCCCGGGCCGGCGTCGCGGCGGATTCGAGCTGGAGTCGAACGCGCAGGTCGCTCGGCCATGCGAGCGGCGAGCGCTCCATGGTTGCCCCGTATGACTTGTAGAACAGGATTGCCCGCAGGTTGCTCGAATCGACGTTCCACTCGATCCGGCGGAACCCGCGTGAACGGAAGTGCTCGATCCCTTCATCGAACAGCACGCTGGGGATCCTGAGTCCACGCTTCTCGTCGCGTGCGGCGGCGAATTCGTCGAGGACGCCGAACGAGAGAAACTCTCCGGCCCCGCCGGCGTCGTCGGGCCGGGTGCGCTGCCCGGCCTTGAGGACGTCGAGAAGGATGCGCACGCGAGAGGGGCGGGCGAGGATCGCCAGAAGCAGCAGCGCGGACAACCGCACGAAGTGGGCCCGCCGGCCTTCGCTCATGAACGAGTACGGCTTTTCGGTCAGCGAGAGAAAGCCGACGTACCGGTCCCCGCTGCGATACAGGTAGCAGTGGACGAGCCCGTCCTCGACCAGTGTCGTGTAGAAGAACCGGGTCATGAACGCGGAACCCAGCCTCGGGATGGGGCTGTGTGCGAGGAGCCGCGCGTGCAGTTCCGCGGCGGCGCGCACGTGATCGGCGTTGCCGGGATCGAGCCGCACGAGGTCCCCGGTCGTCACACGACCTCTTTCCACGCCTGCACCGAGCACTCGACGGCGCCGGGCAGGGGATACTCACGATCTGTCGGCCAGATGTAGACGTAGTCGCCGTCGCTTGCAGGGAACCCCACGCGCTTCAGAAAGTCCAGGCACGGCTGGTTGCGCGGAGTGGGCTCGTAGGCGAGCCGCACCTCGCGCAATCCCCGCGAACGCGCGTAGTCGACGGCGACGTGAAGCATCGTTTCTTCGATCTTGCGACCCATCACCCGGCAACTCAAGAGGAAGTCGCGGACCTCGGCGACGCGGCCCACTTCCTCGATGCTGAGCAACCCGGTGATCCCGGAATCTCCGAGTCGATCCGAGACCCTGAAGCACCAGCTCTTTCTGTCGGGTCCCGCGAGCCAGGCACGGAACTCGGGTTCCGTCATCCGGCGCGTCGCGAGGTTCATCTGGTTGGTCTTGTTCAACAGTTGGAGGACGCGAGCGAAGTTCTGGCCGCCGGCGTCTTCCGCCGCGACTTTCAGATCGAGCGTCGACAGCCACTCGTCCACCGACCCAATGCGTGCGAGCAACTCCGAGCGGCTCCGCTCGGCGTTGTACATGCTCACCCGGTGCGCGTCCTCGGCCGTCGAGGCGGGCTGGTCGAAGCAGCGCAGGGCGGCCAGGGCCCTGGGGTAGAGCAGGCCGTCGGACGGCCACTCGGGGACGAGAACCTCCGGCAGCGACTCCCGGACTCGCGCGCGCTCCGCGGGACTGTCATCGATGAAGACAACGGCGTCGAGACCGAGCCGCAGTTCGTGCACCAGGTCCACGATGTTGGCGGCCTTGTCCTGGCGATTGATCCGCCAGCCGGCGAAGTCTTCTCTCCGGAGCACCATTTCGGGATGACGGTCGATCGCCTCGAGCGCGACCGCCTCCTCGTTCTTGCTGACCACGGCCAGGATGACGCCGCGGCGGGCCAGCGCCTTGAGGCCCCGCTGAAAATCGGCGTAGGCTTCGCCGATCGCGTCGTGGCCGCCGATCCGGAGCTTCTCCCATCCGACGTCGCCGACCAGACCGCCCCACATCGTGTCGTCGAGATCGAGGACGACCAGGCGGCGGGCCTTGCCATGCAGCCCGCTGAGGCAGCTCTTGATGTCGCGGGTCGCGGCAACGAAGACGTCGTTGGCGAAGGGGACCTTCGCGAGGTACCACAGCTTGGGGTCGCGTGGCGATCCCGCCGCGGCTTCCATCCACTTCGCCGCATCGAGCACGTGCACGTTCGCCACCTGGCGAAGATTCGCCGCCAGCCGTCCGTTCATTTCGAGCAGCAGCGAGGAGCTTCCGGTGCGCTCGCGCATCGCGGTCAGCGTCGACGTGGGAACCTCCACCGTCGGCACCCACGCCGGCACGAAGACGTGATCGACACGTTCGGCGAACTGACGGACGGCGCCGGTGAACTCGTCGACGTCGGCGAGCGCGCGCTCGACGCTCCCGCCCCGGTGCTCGAGGCACTCCTTGAAGGCCGGGCTGATCTGGTCCGGGCTGGTCCAGACGACCGCGAAGTCGCTGCGTTGATCCGCCGGCGACAGCAGCGACGCCATCACCTGCCCGAAAGGCGTCGACGTGCACTGCACGATCGGCCACGCTTCGTCGCTCTCGAGACAGCGCGAGAAGTTCCCCAGGTTGAAGCTGGACACGAGGAGACCTGAGAGCGGCGGCATGATCGACTACCCCAGCCGCGACGTGATGTGCCGCGCGAGGGACTCCACGGTGGCGAACGGACTTTCCGCGGCCGACAGCAGTTCCGGATCCGTCAGCGGCACCGTTCTGCCAAGGTCCTGTTCGATATGTTTCTCGAGCCCGACGATCAGGTTCACCAGGCCGAGCGAATCCAGTCCGGCCTCGCGGCCGAAGAGCACGGTCTCCGGTTCCTTCCTCAGCCGGCTTCCCGCCGGAAGCTGGCTGTTCACGTCGTCAATGGCGCGATAGATGATGGTCATCACCCGTTCGTGGCTGCTCATCATTCCATTTCGGCGCTCGACAGGATCTCATCCAGTTTTGCCCGGACCGCCGGGCAGGTACTCAGCACGGCGTAATCTTCCCCCTTCTGCAGCGTACAGCCGGACCCCGCGCTGATGAGAGGTCCATAGACCCGCTGCTGCGCCCTGACGACGACGTAGTCGAACGTCCCGCTGCGGACCTGGTCGCGGAGCCGCACACTGTCGGCGGCGATCTGACGCTCGTCCAGGTCCGGAAACGTCGGCACGGCCGCCCCGTCGGCGAGAAAGCCGAGGCGCGACAGCAGCACGATCTTCTCCCTGTTGTGATCGGTCAGCGCCCAGTGTCCGCAGAACACCCGCACACCCGCAAGCCCCGGCAGCAGGACTCCAGTGCCGCAGTCGGCCAGCACGGTTGGCACCGGGGCCGTCCTGACCCGCCGGATCGTTTCGGCTGCCTGGAAGAGTTCTACGGAGGTTCGTGGGGCGCTTCTGGGCGTGAAGTCCTGAAGCTGCAGGATCGGCGACGCGAGGGCGACGGCGGATACACCCGCGACGACTGCCGCCATGACCGCCCGCGATCGGACGCTGGCCAGGACCCGGTCCACCGCCGCTCCGGCCAGGAGCGCCATCGCCAGGGTCACGCCGTAGGTGAGTTTCGGATAGATGAAGCCGTTGAGGCCCAGGAGCAGCGTCGCGGCGACCACCGCCCACGCCGCCGGGAAGGCGTAGCGCGAGTGCAGCGTCCGGCTGCCGAGCACCGAGAGGCCGGCGCCGGCGAGGATCCAGAGGAGGAAGAAGCCCACGGCCCAGTCGTCGGTCACGGCCGGATGCGCCCGCGCATACTCCATCCAGATCGGCTGCTGCGAGATCCACAGCGAATACAACACGGGCGGCACGATCGTCACGGCGAGCGAGACCAGCACCACCAGCCGGCGGTGAATCAGGTCCATCGACGCGCGCCAGAGGATCGTGCCCGTCACAGCGGCCCCATAGGCGAGGCAGAACATGATCGCGATGTGTGGGCGGACCGTGGCCAGCAGCACCGCGAGTGCGGCCAGAAGCGCCAGCCGTCCCTTCGTGATGGGATGCTCTGGGTCGTCGAGCGCGACGACCGTGGCCATCAGGGCGGCCACGATCGCGAGCGCGATCGCGTGATACGGCGCCAGGAAATAGGCGACGATCGGGTAGACGTCGTAGAACGACTGGTCCGGTCCAAGCGGTCCAACCGGCAGGACGTTGCCGAGTCCGGCCTTGTCGACCCCCCAACGGACCCATGAGAAGCCCGCCCCTCCCAGTGCAAGGCAGGTCGCGGCGATCCCCGCACCGGTGCTGAGTTGCATGCTCCGGCACAAGTGCCAGAAGCAGAGCACGACGATCGGCAGCGAGAAGATGGCGAGGACGTTCAACACGAGCAGCGGGCTCGTGTCCAGGAATGAAGCGATCCCGCCAATCGCCAGGAACAGCGGGTTGAAGAAGAAGCGGCCGTGCGGCGAGGTCGTGTACAGGATCTCGAACAGCCATCGCCCTTCGCGCGCCTGCGCGGCCCAGGATACGTACGACAGGTTGTCAGCCGGGTATCCCGCGAGACCGTAGCGCGTCACCCCTTCGGTCGCCGCCGCGGCCGGCGGTCCCCATCCGGAGACCAGGGTCCTGAACAGCACGATCAGCACCACCAGCACGCCCGCCATCATCAGAGGCGTCGTGCCGATGGATCGGATGCTAGGGCGCATGGGACGGCCTGGCCGATGACTTCATCACGTAATCCTTGACGATCCTCGTGATGCCGCGAGACAGCAGGTCATCGAGCGCCTGGAGGAAGGTCTGAACCTGCGCGTCGGTCACGATGAGCGGCGGCTCCAGGCGGATGACGTTGCGGTTGTACTCCGTGAAGGCGACGAGGATGTCGTGATCACGCAACAGCAGGCTTCCGATGAAGCCGCACAGGCTGCCTTTCAGCTTGTCGTCGAGGACCGACACCAGCTGCCGCACGCCGAACGGCATCGTCTGGCTGATGTCATGGAACTCGACGCCCACCATGAGTCCCTGGCCGCGCACGTCCTTGATCAGGTTCGGATACCGGTTGCGAAGCTCCTCGAGTCCGCGCAACAGGCGAGCGCCCTGGCGGGCCGCGTTGTCGATCAATCCTTCGTCGTACAGCACGTTCAGCGCTTCGATCGCCGTGCACGACGCTTCACCGATGCCGCCGAACGTGGCGGCGGCGTGGATCATCGCGGTCTTCGGCGTGCCGTACGCCGCCATGTAGTGGGAGCGCCTGGCGATCATCGCGCCCATCGCGCTCTTGCCGCCGCCGAGCGACTTCGCGATCGTCACGATGTCGGGGACGACCTGCGCGTGCTCGAACGCGAAGAAGCGTCCGGAGCGTCCGACGCCGCACTGGACTTCGTCGGCAATCCAGAGCACGCGATGGCGGTCGCAGAGTTCGCGGACCCGCTGCCAGTACTCGACCGGTGCGGGTATCACGCCGGCCCCTCCCTGGATCGTCTCGAGGATCACGATGCCGACCGACTTGTCGCGCTGGAACAGGTCTTCGAGCGCCGCCGCATCACCGAAGGGGACGCGCGCGCGGTTGGGCAGCAGGTGGAACGTGGACTGATAGAACTCGGAATCCGTCACAGACAACGCGCCGCGTGTCTTGCCGTGGAAGGCGTTCTTCGCGTACGCGATCGTCGAGCGGTCGCGCCCTTGCACCTTTTCTGCAAGCTTCAGCGCGGCTTCGACCGCTTCCGAGCCCGTCGAGCCCAGGAAGACCATGTCGAGGTCGCCCGGAGCGATCAGCGCGAGGTTCCTCGAGAGGGCCGTCGCGTACTGCGACATGAAGGCGATCGCGATCTCGTGGCGTTTCTCGTCCTGGAACCGCCGCCGCGCGTCGAGAATCCGGGGATGGTTGTGGCCCATCGCCAGCGAGCCGAAGCCGCCGAAGAAGTCGAGGATGCGCCGTCCGCGTTTGTCGACGTAATACATCCCCTCGGCGCGATCGATCAGGACCTGATCGAAGCCGAGGAGCTTGAGAAAGTGCAGCTGGCCGGGGTTGATGTGGTTTCGGAACAGCTCGGCGGTCGCCGCCGCGTCAAGCGCCTTGGCGTCTTCGACCGTCAACAGGCCAGGCTTGGCGATCCGCGGCTGCTCGTGTTCTGTGGTCGTCGTGAGGGTGTGGGTCATACCGTGAGCAGGGCCGGGGCGCCGACGGTCAGTCCGAGCCGCCGCGACAGGTCCGAGCTGAAGCAGCCGTTCGGATCGACGGCCTCTTTGCACCGCAGCCATTCGCCAAGTCGCGGGTACATCATGCGGAACCGCTCGGCCGACATCCGCGCGTCCTTGGCCAGATAGACACGGCCGCCGTACGCGATCACGAGATCATCGAGCTGGTCGAGGAGCCGCAGTACGTCCGGGCCGGTCATCGGAAAATCCAACGCCAGTGTGAATCCCTGGCCCGGGAATGATAACGGACCGGGATTGCCGGGGCCGAACCTTTTCATGACGCCGAGGAACACGGGCCGGCGGCTCGCGCTGATTCGCTCGAGGATCACGCGGACGCCCGCGGTGCCCTCGTCTGGCAGCATGAACTGGTACTGCAGGAACCCGCGCTTGCCGTAGAGACGATTCCAGTCCGCCATCCGGTCCAGCGGATAGAAGAACCGCTCGTAGTCCACGACGAACGGGCGCGACTTCCGTCCCTCGACGAGGTAATACAGCTGGTTGAACGCGCGAACCGACAGGGGATTGACGACGAACGACGGAAAGTCGAACGGCACCTGCAGCGGCGTCGTGGCCGTGACGGCGAGCCTCGGGTTCGGCATCTCGTCGCGCCGCGCGTGATGACCTCTCATGACGACGCTGCGTCCGAGCGAGCGGCCCCGGCTCAGTCCATCGACCCATGCGACCGTGTAGTGATCGTCGTGGCCGCTGTCGGCGAGCCACGTGAGCGTCGTTTCGAGATCGGGCGACCGGAAGTACTGCGCGAGGATCCCGGAGGTCTCGATCGGCGCGAGCTGCAGCGTCACTCGGGCGATCAGCCCCGTGAGCCCCATGCCTCCGACGGTCGCCCAGAACAGCTCCGCGTTCTGCTGCGGTCCGCAGGTCACCGTCGTGCCATCCGCCAGCATCACGTCCATCTCGATGATGTGGCTGGCGAGCGACCCGACGCGATGATGGTTCTTGCCGTGGACGTCCGCGGCCACGGCGCCGCCAAGCGTGACGTGTTTCGTGCCTGGCGTGACGGGCGGGAACCAGCCGCGCGGAATCACGATGTCGAGCAGCCGCTCGATCGTCAGGCCGGCCTGCGCGGTCAGTACGCCGGTCGTCACGTCGAAGTGTTCGAGCGCGTTGAGTTCGCGCGTCAGCAGGACGGTGCCGTTCGCCGAGACCGCCGCATCGCCATAGCTGCGTCCCTCGCCGCGGCAGACGACGGTGCGCCTGGCGGGGAACGTGACGTCGCCGAGACATGCCGGCGTCGAGACCGACGCTTCGACGACTCGCAGACGCCCCCATCCGGAAAGCGCCTGCTTTGGCGGGGCGCTGCCCGCCGGGGCGTCCGCAACGGTGCGTTCCGCGACGAGCGCGCGCGAGAATCCGGCTTCCAGGGCCGACGAGGGGTTCTTCGTCATAGTCATCGCGATGCCCGGGCGTCAGGATTGAGTGAAACGCGACCGTCGGCGGCACGAGGGATCAGCGCTCGCGCCGCGAAGGTCGCGCGACGGGCTGAGCAAGATGAGGACCAGCGCCCTCGCTCCATGCCCGACCTTCGGGGGTGGCCGCGGCATGCGTCCGAGAGCCGCCGTCAGGGCGGGATTGCGCTGGAGAATGCGCCAGATTCGAAGAGAAAAATCTGGTCAGCCGGGGAATTCGGGGGGCGCCTGCCGGTCCATTGAGGCCAGTTGCAGGACGCTCGCGGCGCACGCCTGGGGATGCAGGTGCGAGCGCGGGATCCGATGGGGTTACGGAGTCTGCGGACCGCGGAACAATAGTCCGCTGACGCGGCGACAATTAGCCGCTGGTTCGGCGCCGCGGTCCAGTCAGGATTCCGGCCCTTCTTCCAGCAGCGGCGGTGTCTTCCAGGATGCGGCGCGCGTCCGCTCGGCCAGTGAGCGTCTGCGCCACGCAAACGTGACGGCCGCGAACGGGATGATCACGAGCAGCTCACGAGCGACCGCGAGTGTGTTGGACACGATGATCGAAGGCTCGAAGAATCCGCGCAGATGGGTTTCGCGGAACACCCGCACGCCGGAGATGAACCAGCCATCGCTGAACGGCCAGAGCAGCTGGATCCCGGCGGGCACCTTCGTGTCGCCCCCCACCAGATCGAGCAGAACGTGCGACGCGTAGGCGAGGACGCATGCAGCCACAACGGTCGTCCTGGCGCCGATGGTGGTGCGGCGATGCCACGCCAGTGCGACGACAGCAATCGAGGCGATCGCCGTCACGCTGTGCGTGGCCATCCGGTGGAATGGCGGGTAGAGGAAATCGAAGTCGGGGCTGATGGCGAGCGCGCCGCAGACTGCGGCGAGCGAGTACGATCCGGCACGTAGTGGCTTCCGGCGAATGGCGTCCGCGGACCAGCCAATCGCCAGTCCCGCGAGCGCATGACCCAATGGACTCGGC